>WRMM01000133.1 GCA_009777135.1 Candidatus Fibrimonadales bacterium | reverse complement strand
TGTTATAAACAACGTCTCAACTATAATTGAGAAAATCAACACATCAATAGATTCCATATCTAACAGCGTAGGTCAGCAGACGCTTGCGAGCAACGAGATAGCAAGCAATGCGGCTCAAGCCAACGCCGGGGCAAGGCAGCTTGTGAACGCCATAAGCGAAATAGCTATGATGGCAAAGGATTCCGTGCGCAATGCGGAAAGCGTTGCAGATGGCACAAAAAGCGTTTCAGAAAGCGTTGGCGTTATGTACAAAGATGCCGAGAAATCAAACGCAAACTCTGTTGAGTTAGACAAAACCGCAGGCGAGCTTAAATCCATGGCAGAAAATTTGGATTCAATCGTAAACAAATTTAGAACTTAAATAGGAGGCAAAAATGCAACTTAAATATAAAATACCTTTGATTTTGTTCGTAGTATTCGTGGTGCTGATTGCTACTTTTGTTTCCTCTGTTTTGGGGCATTCTTCCAAAGTACGCAGAGAATCTCAGATAGATACGGTAAAAGCCGCCGCTAGGAATCATTCCAACATAGTGAATACCTTTTTGACCGAAAGATTAACTGAACTCAAGGGTTTGGAAAACAATATGCTGGCAATGAGCGATTTAAGCGACGAAGCCAAGGCAGAAAAAATATCAAAATTACTGCAAGAGCTGAAAAACCAGCCTATTGTTTCTAATGTTTATGTGAATTTTAAGGAAACAGAAAAAACAGACAAACCATACATCACGGAACCTTCGCAGAATAAAATCACACTTGTTTATCCCCTTAGCATTGAAGGCAAGTTTATTGGCGCCGCAAGAATGGATTTGGAATTAAACGCTCTGCAAAAAGAATTGTTTGATGCCATGAAAGACGATGCAATAGGTTCTTATGTGATTTTAGTTTCAAACAATGGTTTAAGAGCAGCTCACCCAAAACAAGAACTTCTGCTTGCTCCCACAGGCAGCGATTTGCCTGCCGATGAGCAAAAAGCTTTGCTGGATGCCGTTAGGGCAGGTCAAGAACACGTTGTGAGCAAAAACAGTTTGGCTACAGGCAAATTTTCTGTTGCGGCATACGTTCCCATGAAGCCTGGTGAAATTGAACTCCCTTGGTCTGTGGGTTATTTGATTTCTTCTGCCGCTTTGCGCAGCGAAGAGATAAGAATAAGGTATATGGTTATGTCGGTTTTTGTTGTAGCCGTTTTTTCGTGGGGTCTCTTTTTATACTGGCTAATGTCCAGCGTTTTTGGTCGTTTAACTCGCACCGTTGGCTTGCTTAGCAAAATGACCGAAGGCGAAGGCAATTTAACCATTCGTCTAACGGAAGGCGGCAAAGACGAAATTGGCCAAATGTCCAGAGGCTTGAACAAGCTTATAGAGAAGCTGCATGCAACAATAAAAATAATTCAAGGCGAGGCAAAAAGACTTCTGGATTCCTCATCCACTTTGTATAGGCTTGCCCACAGCCTTTCCCAATCGTCAAAAACATCGCTTGAGCATTCCAAAAGCGCTTCCAATGCAACCGAGGTCACCAGTGTAAATGCAAAAGCAATAGCAAACGATGCCAGCCGAACAAGCTTGAATGCCAACGAACTTGCAAGCACAGCAGAGCAAATGAGCATGAACATGAACACCGTTGCCAGCGCAGTGGAAGAACTCAGCGCCAGCTTTGGAGAAATAACCGGCAACACAGACAAGTCTAGGGAGATAGCAAGCGAAGCTACTCAAAAATCCGGCGAGGCAACGCAGGTTATGAATAAACTAGGAGCCGCTGCAAAAGAAATCGGGCAGGTTACCGATGTGATCAAGAAAATCGCAGACAAAACGAATTTGCTTGCTTTGAATGCAACCATTGAAGCGGCGTCTGCAGGTGAGGCTGGCAAAGGCTTTGCGGTTGTGGCAGGCGAAATCAAGGAGCTTGCCAACCAAAGCGCAGAGAGCGCAGACGACATTGCCCACCGCATTGAAGGCATTCAAAGCGGCACTAGCAGCGCGGTTGATGTTATAAACAATGTTTCAACTATAATTGAGAAAATCAACACATCAATAGATTCCATATCTAACAGCGTAGGTCAGCAGACGCTTGCGAGCAACGAGATAGCAAACAATGCGGCTCAGGCCAATGCTGGCGCAAGGCAGCTTGTGAACGCCATAAGCGAAATAGCTATGAAAGCAAAGGATTCTGCGCAAAATGCGGAAGGCGTTGCGGATGGCACAAAAAGCGTTTCAGAAAGCGTTGGCGTTATGTACAAAGATGCAGAGAAATCAAACGCAAGTTCTGTTGAATTGGACAAAACCGCAGGCGAGCTTAAATCCATGGCAGAAAATTTAGATTCAATTGTGAATAAGTTTAAGACTTGAGATTGTGCAATATCGGGCAAACCGTATCGTTATTCTCGGCGCCGGAACACGCTGCAAGGGCGTAGCAAGAAGGAAAAACAGCGAAAATCGCTCAAAATAGCCGTAAAAAAAATAAGAAAAAACCGCACTTTTCCTTTGAAAAAAATTTATATTTAACAGATATGGTAAACTCAATTGCCAAGCAGGGTTGTTTACGCTTAAATGAGGAACGTGCAAACGCTTCTGGATTTGAGGTTATTCAATGAAAATCATCTTTGTGGTGGACGACAGCGCAGTTAACCTAACCAAAGCGAAACAAGCCTTGGAGGGCAGGTATCGCGTTTTGACCCTGCTATCAGCCGAAAAAATGTTCACCCTTATTGAAAAGGTAATGCCAGACCTCATTTTGCTTGATGTTGAAATGCCAGAAATGGATGGCTTTACCGCTTTGCAAAAATTGAAGGAAAACAAAAAGACAAAACACATTCCAGTGATATTTTTGACGGCTTTCAGCGATGAGGCAAGAGAAACGCGGGGCTTTGAACTGAAAGCTGTGGATTTTATAGCCAAGCCTTTCTCAACGCCTGTTCTGCTAAACCGCATTTCGCACCATCTGCACATAGAAGGTCTTGTAAACGAGCAAACAAAAATGCTGCAGCACAAAACCCAGCAGCTTGAGCAGCTGAATACCAGCATCATATCCATTATAGCTGAACTGGTGGAAAACCGCGACAAACTTACAGGCGGGCATATTGAGCGCTCAACAAAGTATTTGAGAATATTGATAAATGCGATGCTGGAACGCGGAATTTATGCCGAAGAATTGCAGGACTGGGACAAAGAAGCGGCTATTGCTTCTGCAAGGCTGCATGATGTTGGCAAAATTAAAATTTCAGATTTGATTTTGAACAAGCCAGGCAAGCTTACGGCAGCGGAATTTGAACTGATGAAAAGCCATGCCGCAGAAGGCGAGCAGATTATAGAGCACATGATTACGCAAACCAATGGCGGGCTTTTTTTGCATTATGCAAAATTTTTTGCCGGCTATCACCATGAGCACTGGGATGGCAAAGGCTATCCGCGCCAATTAAAGGGAACTGAAATTCCTTTGCAGGGACGCATAATGGCTATTGTAGATGTTTATGACGCACTTGTTTCAGCGAGAGTTTACAAGCCGGCATTTCCGCATAAAGAAGCAGTGCGAATAATAATGTCAGAAAAAGACAAACATTTTGACCCTAAGATAGCGGATATATTTTTTGAAGTTAGCGCTAAATTTGAAGCGGCGGCAAAAGGTTTATGAAAAATACCCAAACACAAAAAACGCTTATAAAGCCGGCGAAGAAATTCACCATGCACCAATCTTATATGCTAACGCTTCTTGTGCTGCTTGCCTTTGGGTCAATGGTTTTTTTCAGTTATTGGTATGTGAGCGGCATTGAACGCAAGCATTTGAAAAAGGATGTTGAGAATGCGTTTATTAATACTAGGATAAAAATTGAAGCCGATTTGCAAGAACCAAAAACCACTTTGCTCCATTTTTCGCAAAACGTGCTCAGTTTGCTTTCGCATGGAGGCAATACCGATGAAATACAGAAATATTTTAGCAGAATAAATGCCCGCATATTTGACAATGAAGATATTATGTCGGATTTTGAATCCATTTATGGATTTTTTGACGATTTTGGAGGAGTTGATGGCAAGGGACGCCAATTGCCAGAAGATTTTGACGTAAAAACGCGCCCGTGGTATATTGATGCTGTAAATGCAAATGGAGAGGTGGTGATTACGCAACCATATACCGACGTTGGCTCAAATGTTGTTATTATAACTTATGCCTGCCGCATATTCAATGACGATGGCAATCCTTTGGGCGTAATAGGTTTGGATATGAGGCTAGACAGAATTGGCAAATATATTTCTGGAGTGCGTCTTTACGAAGACAGCTATGGAATGTTATTGGATAGTCAATTTAATATGGTTGTTCATCCTAACCCGGAATTTTTAGGCAAGGCGATGCGCAACATAATCAACGGCGGCGTTTTTATTGAAGATGAATTAAAAAAAGGCAAAGAAGTTTTTGGGCATAAGTTAATAGATTACCAAGGCAGGCCAGCTGTTGTTTCTTTTCAGTATTTTTTAAACAACTGGTACTTTGGAATTTTAACTCCAGAAAAAAAATATCACGAAAATTTAAGCAACATGATGAAAGTGCTCGTTACGTTGGGTATTATATTGTCTGCAATGCTTAGTTTCGTTTTGCTGCGCACCATATTTGCAAAGGTTAAAGCCGATGAGCTTGTTCAAACCATATTGGGTGCCACGCCGCTTGGCTTGAATATCTGGAATAAAGATTTGAAAATCATAGACGTGAATGAAGAATCCTTGAGGCTGTTCAGTTTGTCTTCTAGAAAGGAATATTTTAGCAAATTCTTTGAACTTTCGCCGGAATATCAGCCTAATGGAGAACTATCCAAGGAAAAGGCTCTTGAATTTCTGCAGAAAGCTTTTGATGAGGGCTATTGCCGGTTTGAATGGGTGCATCAAAAATTAAACGGCGAGCAAATACCATGCGAAGTCACTCTTATTCGAATTGAATATAAGGACGATTTTGTTGTTGTTGGTTACATTCAGGATTTACGGGAACTGAAAGCTACAATTGCAAAAATGCGCGAGGCAGATGAACGCACGCAGCTTATGCTTGATTCCACTCCGCTTGGCATAACATTCTGGGATAAAAATATTAATCTTGTTGATTTCAACTACGAGGCAGCGCGAGTTCTTGGCATATTCAGCAAGCAGGAGTATCGCGAAAAGTTTGGAGAAACAGCACCGGAATATCAGCCCGATGGAAGAAAGTCCGTTGAAAAACTCGTAGAATTCATAGGCATGGCGTTCAAGGAAGGTTATTGCCGTACCGAATGGTATCACAATACTGTGCATGAAGAAACTATACCATTTGATGCAATGGCGGTTCGCTTAAAATACAAAGACGATGATATTGTGGTTGTATATTGCCGCGATATGCGCGAAGTCAATGCCGCAATGGCAAAAATGCGCGAGGCAGATGCACGTGCGCAGATACTGCTTGACGCAGCACCAATGAGCTGTACCATGTTTGATGAAAATTATCACGTGATAGATTGCAACAATGAAGCCTTAAAACTCTTCAAAGCAGCTGACAAACAAGAATACATTGAAAATTTCTTCAAAAAGTACACGCCAAAATACCAGCCAGATGGCACGCTAACTGCCAAAAAAGCGCTTGAAGTTGCCAAAAAAGCGCTTGAAGTTGGTTATTGCCGTTTTGAATGGGCGCATCTTGACTCAGACGGAGAAGAGATACCATGCGAGGTTACGCTCGTGCGCGTTAAGTACAAAGGGAAAGAAGTTATAGCTGGATATGCAAAGGATTTGCGCGAATTCAGAGCCATGATAAAGGAAATGCGCAAAGCCGAGATTGCCGAGGCAAGCAATAAGGCAAAGAGCAAGTTTTTAGCCGCCATAAGCCACGAAATACGCACGCCCATGAATGCAATTTTAGGCATCACGGAAATTCAGCTGCAAAATGAAATGCTCCCAGCATCCATAAAAGAGGCATTCAACAAAATTTACAATTCAGGCGATATGCTGCTTGGCATTATCAATGATATACTTGACTTGTCTAGAATAGAAATGGACAGAATGGAAATTAATCCCATAAGATATGAAGTTGCAAGCCTTATTAACGATACTGTGCACTTGAACATGATGCGCAATAGCAAGCCCGTGGAGTTTAGCCTTAGCGTGGGTGAAAATATACCGACTTTGCTGCTTGGAGATGAACTGCGCATTAAACAGATTTTGAATAATTTGCTCTCCAATGCCTACAAATATACG
>WRMM01000132.1 GCA_009777135.1 Candidatus Fibrimonadales bacterium | reverse complement strand
CATGGACAGAGATTTGGCAATAGAGCGTGCCGTTTCTGATTGCATAAGGCAGAATGTATTGAAGCGGTACATTTAACTATAGTAATTGCTGATTTACTATATTCATCCTTAATTGAACGCATCCCTAATCATAGCCGCAAGTCTGCTCGCCAGCCGTGTTCTAGGCGTTCTGCGCGAAATGATGCTGGCTGGCATTGCTGGCGTCAATGAGCAAAAAAACGCCTTAGACCTTGCATTCATGATTCCAGACATTCTAAACCATATAATAGGAACAGGATTTTTATCCATAGTTTTTATCTCTCTTTTCACAACGCATTTACTCAAACAAAACGAAGATGAAGGATGGCGTTCGTTCAGCAATATTTTCAATGTTTTAGGATTGTTTCTTTTAGCTTTAATAATCCCTGCATTCATTTTTATGCGAGAATTAATTTTACTTTTCACAATCGCTGCGCCAAACGAAGAAATTTTGCAAATGGCAACGCATTTCGGCAGAATCATTTTACCTGCGCAATTATTCTTTTTCGCAGGAAGTTTTTTGATAGCAGCGCAGCAAGCTCGCAAACAATTCTTTATACCATCGCTCACAGGCATAATCTACAACGCAAGCATAGTTTTGTTCGGATGGATTTTCAAAGAAAACGGAGTTGCAGGTTTTGCCTACGGAGTTCCAATTGGCTCGTTCATCGGCTTTTTCATTTTGCAAATAATAGGCTCTTGCAGAAGCGGAATTAAATACTTTTTCATTTTCAATCCAAAAAATCCCGAATTAATAAAAAGCGTCAAACTTTTGCTTCCAATGATTTTGGGAACAGGCTCAATGTTCGCACTTGAATTTGTTATACGCAGTTTTGGCTCAATGTTCGGGAACGCAGGAATTTCCAGCCTCAACTACAGCTACCGCTTAATGTACACATTAGTGGCCGTTTTTGGATTCAGCGTTGGAGCGGCAAAATATCCAGACATGGTGCGAATGTTCAAAGAAAATAAAATCTCAGAACTAAACGAAAAAATATGGAAAGATTTAGCAAAAATTTTCGCCATTCTTGTGCCAGCAATCTGCACGCTAACAGCCGTAAGCATGCCTGCAGTCCGGATTCTATTTGAAAGAGGAGCCTTTACCCAAGAAAGCTCAATTCTAGTAAACAACCTGCTTTTGTGTTATCTCCCAGCAAGCATAGGGCTTTGTGCGCAAGCTCTCTTGGTTAGGGCTTTTTATTCAATGGAAAGAATGTGGCTGCCAACGATAATAAATACATTGACCTTTGCCGCAAGTTTATTTTTATATTCAGCAGCAGCAAAAATTGCAGGGATATATTCCATTCCAATTGTGAGTTTTATTTGCTCGTTAATTCAGTTGGCAGTGCTTCTGATATTTTGGCAAAAAATATGCAACAGCAAAGGCTACAAACACTTTATAAAAGATTTTGCAATAGCAACAGCAACTTTAATAGTTTTTGTTCTTTTGGGAATCTGGGTTTCAAAATATTTCCATGATTTTTTGCTTAATGCAAATTTGCTTAATTTAATAATCTATTCTGCAATTTTTTCTTTTCTTTTTTTTGTTATGTCTATAGTTTTGCAAAAAATTTTAGGTTCTAGTTCACTATCTTATTTAAATAAATACTTTTTTAAAAAATAAAATTTAAGAATAGATATTAGACTATGTTAATAATTCGGGATTTTTTTGGAAACAGCTGTAAAGCACTCATTTTTATAAAATTGCGTTTTAATTCCTATTAACAAATATTTGTAAAACCCTGTTTTTTCTGAACAAAGCACTGCAAAAAACGGCATTTTATTAACATCAAAGTTAAAAATTTGCAGAAATTTTATTTTTTTCAAGCTTATTAACACATTTATTAACATTATTTTCCTTTTTCCCCTTGATTTTTTTGCAAAACTTTTCTAAATTATTGCAAAGTTAAGACTTAAGGCGATTTAGCTCAGTTGGTTAGAGCAACGGAATCATAATCCGCAGGTCCGGGGTTCAAGTCCCTGAATCGCTAGTAAAACTTTTGAAAAGTACTGAAAAAAATTCTAGTTCCTATTTTTTTGGAAAATTTGCTATATTAATGAATATGGAGATATTTTCACAAAAAACTATTGGTTTTTTCGAGTTTTTAAAAGTTTTGGACAAAGAAGAATTACACGAATTGGCTAACTCAAATGATTTTAAAGGCATAGCTATACGCAACAAAGAGTTTGAAGAAATGCTGAAATTATATTTATTTGTAGGTGGAACATCACAAGCGGTGAAAACTTTTTTAAACACTGGAAGTCTTGAAAAAGTTCGAAAAAAACAAAAAGAATTTATTAAAAACTTCGAGTTTGAGCTTTTAAAACACACTAATCAAGCTTCTATTTCAAAAGTTCGCAATCTGTGGAATTCCATTCCAGAACAGTTGGCAAAAGAAAATAAAAAATTTATTTACAGTAAAATTGATACTGGTGAAAAATCTGCAGCCCGTAGCTCAACTTACGAAGAAGCTCTGAAATGGCTAGAAGAACACCAATTTGTTTACGCAGTTAAAGACTATTATGAAAACGGAACATTTAAGCTTTACATGCATGATGTAGGGATCTTGGGAGCCAAATACAATTTAAACGAAAAAGTATTGCTAAAATCCAACGAAGATTTATTCTCATTTTTTAATGGCGCATTGGTAGAACAATTCGTTTTGCAGGAATTAAAAGCTTTTGGCAAAAATATTTTTTATTGGAATGCAAAAAATAGCTCGGCAGAAGTTGAATTTTTATTGGAAAAAGAGCACAGCGTAGTTCCGTTAGAAATTAAATCTGATTTCAAAACGCAAGCAAAAAGCCTTTCAAGCTACATAGCCCGTTATAAACCAATCTTTGCGATTAAAGCTTCAACAAAAAAAATTAGCTACATAAATAAAATTTATTCTATTCCGCTTTATTTGATTAGCAGGTGGGGAAGGTGTACATATTAAAAATTACAGGATTAGAAGAACAAAGGGATATGCAATCGCTTGAGCGAACTTTGTTTAGATTGCCTGGGCTTAATTTAGAAATAGTTGCAAGAGGCTTAAAATATCCTCCGCTCAAGGTGCTATCTACGGAGAATGAAGGGCAGGTGCAGTCTATAAAAAATGTGCTTGAGAAATTTGGAGCAATTTGCGAAATAGAGGATGTTGACAAAACAAAAAGAAAAAATGAAACCAGTGGAACAGCTGCAGTTTCTCTGAAAAAAAAGAAAAATTTTGAATGGCAATTTTGGCTAACAATATTTGGAATTTTGGGATTTTTCCTAGCAACGGCTATTTATTTTTCTAGCGACAACTACGACATACCTCAGCAAAAATCTGTAAAAGCACAAACAGTGCAGGTACATGGTGTAATTTCTGGCAGAGACGAATTTAAAACAAATGCTGAAAAAAGCAAAGAGGAACTGAGGCAAGACCTCGTTAAAAATGCTTACAATGCAGATGCGTGGAGAGTTCTTTCCGAAAAACTCGAAGAAGAAGGCAATGAAGCTGCTGCTCGCACTGCAAAAGAAAATTATGAGAGAGCGATAAAAGCGCAAATGGTGCTATCTAGTTTGGCAAAAGCCTTTGGCAATAATGTGAGGGTAGAGATTACAGAAGACGCAGTTTATTATCGCACAAGCCGAGATTTTACGGAATCGGAGTTTTACCAAGAAGCTTCAAGGCTAAGAGATTCTTTAAGCGCAACATTTCCGGGAAAAAGAAATCTAATTATTGAAAACTATACTTCGCAAAATATTGTTCAGCGAGTTAGGCTAGAGCTTTAAGGATCCCATCCCGCTGCAGCTTCTTGCTCTTCTATGATTTTTTGCTCGCGCAGAGATTTCCACTTTGCAAGTTCCTTTAAAAGCCGAGTTCTTATTTCTTCAATGCCAATGCTTTCCAAAGCGCTTACCTGAATTGCTTCTGGATAATTTTCAGCAAGTTCTTCTTTGCGTTCTGCGGATGCAGCATCTATTTTGTTGAATACGCAAAAACGGGGAATTGAGGGATCAACCAGTTCATCCATAATTTTGCGGGTTACTTCTATATGCTCTTTGTAATCGGAAGCTGAGGAATCTACTATTTCAAGGATGCAGTCTGCGTTGGTGGCAACTCCCAAAGTGCTTTTGAAAGTTTCAACAAGGTGATGCGGAAGTTTGCGAATAAAGCCAACCGTATCGCTTATAATTATGCTTTGCCCATCGGCAAGGTGAAATTTTCGCGTGGTGCTGTCTAGAGTGGCAAACAATTTGTCTTCTACATAAACACCCGCTTTGGTCAAGCGGTTAGTCAAAGTGCTTTTGCCCGCATTTGTGTAGCCAACTATTCCCACATGAAAAATATCTTTGCGATGTTTTTCTTGCAATGCTCTGTCTCGTTCTATTTTTTTGAGTTTTAATTTTAGCTCCTGAATACGTTTGCGCACCAAACGGCGGTCCACTTCCAGCTGCGCTTCTCCCGGCCCGCGCATTCCAATGCCGGGGCTGCCAGCCACCTGCCGCGAAAGGTGCGCCCAGGCTCGCGTTAGGCGAGGCATCATGTATTGCATTTGGGCAACTTCCACCATAAGGCGGCTTTCTGCGGTGCGGGCGCGCTTGGCAAAAATATCAAGAATTATTCCTGTTCTGTCTAGCACCTTTACTCCGGGCAATCGTTTTTCCAAATTTCGCACTTGGGAGCCGCTCAAATCTTCATCGAAAATCACCATATCCGCATCGTGGTTCTCAAGAGCCACCCGCACTTCTTCAATTTTGCCTTCTCCAATAAGCGTAGCAGAATTGAAAGCTTGAACGCGCTGCAAAAAAACCTCCGCAACTTTTGCTCCGGCAGTTTCTGCCAAACGCTGCAATTCCTGCAAATACTCCTGTGCCTGCAAGGGTTTAACGCGCGACGTTGCCACTCCTACTAATACTGCTTTTTCTGAAATAGGCTTTTCTCCGTTTTGGTTTAAAATATAGTAAACCCCATACCCCATACCCTAAACCCAAGCGACTTAATCAACGTTTACTATATTACCCCCCTATGACCTCGCAAATTCCCTTGTGGATAATACCCTTTTTCCCCTTGCTGGGCGCTTTGATACTTGGGGCTATAGCTTTAGCGCGCTCCAAAAGCGAGCAACCTGCGCCAGAAGCTTATATAGGGGCGGTAGCTGTGTTTTTTCCGCTGATGGCTTTTGTTGCAACGGCGATGTTTGCAATTGATATGCCAAAAGATGGAATTTATGCAGAAACTTTGGGCAATTGGATTTCCGTTGGCAATTTTACAATAACTTTTGGCTTTCTGTTCGATTCGCTGACAAAAATAATGCTCCTGTTCATAACAGGCATAACAACATTGATAGTTCTTTATTCCATTGGCTACATGAAAGGCGATGGCGGTTATACCCGATTTTTATGCTATTTAAACCTGTTTCTGTTTTCAATGATAGTCCTTGTGCTTGCAGATTCCCTGCCGCTTGCATTCCTTGGCTGGGAAGGCGTGGGGCTTTGCTCATATTTGCTGGTGGGCTTTTGGAACAAGGATTGGCAGAACTGCAAAGCCGCAAACAAGGCTTTTTTGGTTAACAGAATTGGCGACGTGGGCTTTTTGCTTGGAATGTTTGCCCTGATAGCTTGGGGTGGAACAGCTGTTTTGAATTATGAAAATTTAAACGAAGCTTTGATGGGCAGCAATATTGTGCACGGGCTTATTCCGCTGGCTGCAGTCTTTTTGTTTTTTGCCTGCACAGGAAAAAGTGCGCAAATACCCTTGCTCACATGGCTCCCAGATGCTATGGCCGGCCCAACTCCGGTGTCTGCTCTTATACATGCGGCTACAATGGTAACGGCTGGCGTTTATTTAATGGCAAGGCTTGGCTTGCTGTTTGTTTTTGCGGAGCTGGTGCTGGTTCTTGTGCTTTTAATTGCCATTGCAACTTCGCTTTGGGCTGCCATTGCAGGCTTGCTTCAGCACGACATCAAAAAGGTTTTGGCATATTCCACGGTTTCACAGCTTGGTTTTATGTTTATGGCCGCAGGCGTTGGCGCATTTGATGTGGCAATTTTCCATGTGTTCACCCATGCGTTCACAAAAGCCGCATTGTTTTTGGGGGCTGGCTCGGTTATACATGCGCTTGGCGGTGAGCAGGATATTCGCAAAATGGGCGGGCTTGCTTCCAAACTGCCCTCAACATTTTTGATTATGCTTGTTGCTTGGGCAAGCTTAATTGGTTTGCCGGGGCTTGCTTGCTTTTGG
>WRMM01000131.1 GCA_009777135.1 Candidatus Fibrimonadales bacterium | reverse complement strand
CATAAACTTTCAGCCCTTCTTCTTTGGAAACAGCTATGATTTCTTTCATTGTCTGTGGGTAATATTGCAAGTCTTCTTCCGAGAATGTATGCAAAACATAGTTGAAACCAGCTTCTTTAACGGCCTTCATATCTTTGCGAACCCACTCAGGATTTCGCACGCCAAAATAAGAGATACCTGCTTTCATATTTTAAATAATTTAGAAAAACAAATACGAAATTTGGTCAAATTTTACTATATTCCCCTAATGTCTTGGTGGAACACGCTCCCGCAAAATTTAAGCCCAACTGCTATTAATATCATGGGCTTTGAAATAAGATGGTATGGCCTCATGTATTTGGTGGCTTTCTTTTTGGGCTACCATTTGGTTTGGCGATTTATAAACAAATATAAAGTGATGCCAATGAAAAAAGAACAGCTAGAAAGCGTTATAACTTGGCTAATAGCGGGCGTTTTGCTTGGAGCGCGGCTTGGCTATGTGCTTTTTTACGAATTTGAATATTACATAAAATATCCTTTGGAAATAATTTTGCCATTCAGTTTTAAAGGCGGATTTCACTTTACCGGTATTTCTGGAATGAGCTACCATGGCGGGCTTATAGGCGCTTTTCTGTTCGCCTCATACTCAATAAAAAAACAAAAACTGGATTACTGGAAAAGCGTAAATACCATCTTTCTCTTTGTGCCTTTGGTTTATACTTTTGGCCGCCTTGGAAATTTTATAAACGGCGAACTTTACGGCACAGCCACAGAATCTGCCATTGGAATGATATTCCCGCTCGCAAAAGATAATCCGCCAATTCTCAGGCACCCTAGCCAGCTTTACGAAATGTGCTTTGAAGGCTTTGTTCTTTTTGGGCTTCTTTATATTTTATGGCGAATGATCCCAAAAATCAGAGACCATATAATGGCTCTTTATTTGATTGGCTATGGCACGGCAAGATATTTCATTGAGTTTTTCAGAGAGCCTACCCATGGGGATATTTTATGGATGACCCGCGGGCAATCGCTATGCGCCGCCATGATTTTAAGCGGCTTTGCATTGTGGGCGTGGAGAGCGCATTACTCGCGATAATATAAATCCAGATTATTCACCACTTTCGCCCCAGCTTCGAGGTTGCGCATATAATCGCCGAATGCGCTGAAAGCACCGAATTGCCAAGCCATTGAAAGATCGTTTTCTATAGCCGCTTTCAAAGCTTCTTCGCTTGGAACGCTTTTGCTCAGAATCTTTATCAAAACCGCATTTTGACTGCTTGCATAAGGACCGCTCCACTCGCCTTCTTTTGCATTTGAGAGCGCTCTGTAAAGTTCTGGGTTTGCATAGCCAAGCCCGGGCAAATACCCTTCAAAAGAAACCGTAGCAGAATCTATTGTAACCTTTTCAATGCTTGTTTTTGAATTGGAATCCAAAACGGCAATATCGGCAAATTTGTCAAGATTAACTCTCAAATACTCCGCAATAGCATCAATTTTTCCTTTTGACTTTAAGCTTTGCTCAATTCTTGGCTTTGCAAATTCCATATCCCTTGAACCTGCAGACAAACTGCCTTCTTTTTGAAATATAACAACCCATTTTGGATTTTGCAAAATATCAGAAGTTTTTGAATCTTCTTTGGGGCGCAAAGGATTGAAAAATGCGTAAGAAGAAAGCCCCGATACATGACCGAGTTCTGGAATTTCTCCGCCTCTTTTAAACCATGTTGAGGTATTTACCTCTAAACCTTTGGCGTTTACCGCTTCTTCAAATTTTTTCCCTTTGTCAACTTCTGCCTTAATGTCATTTAAAATGGCTTCCAGGCTATCTATGGTTTCTGATGTTGCGTTAATTGCTAAAAGTATATGCCTTGCTTTAACCTGCTCTTCGTCATTTTCAATTCTTTTTCCAAGGCTTTGAATTATATGATAGCCAAACTGCGTGCGAATCGGGTTGCTTATTTCTCCCGAATCCAAAGCGAATGCCGTGCTGTCAAATTCACTGACCCATCTTCCGCGCGGGCCATAATCGCCAAGTTCTCCGCCCATCGTTGCTGAACCTGGATCTTCGGAGCTGTTGCGGGCAACTTCTCCAAAATCCGCTCCGTCTTTTATTTGGGCGAGCAGCATTTCTGCATATTCAAAAGTATTTTCCACGTCTTTTTCGCTTGGCTCAATTGAAATAGCTGCATAGCGAACCTTTGCCAAATCATCTGCCACAAAAAAGCTGTCAAGCTGCGCTTTGAAAACGGAATCTACAGAGTTTTCCGAAACAGAAGCTTCTTCAAAATAACGGCCAATGCCCTGCGCATTCCAAACCTCAAATTTTGTTTCTCTATTTAAAGCCTTGTATTTCGCTTCCAAGCTTGATGGCTGAAATCCAGCGTTTACAAAAAGGCGAAGCTGCTTCTCTGGAATTTTTGCCGTTTTCAGCATATTCTCATATTCCAGCATAAAAGGAATATTGTAGGTTTCGGGGTCAGCTAGCCACTTCTCATATTTTTCAAAATCAAAAACCCCATCGGTTTGAAACGTTGGTTCGCGGTCTATGCCCTGCGGAGGGTCTGTGCGCAAATCTCTTTTCATCTCATAAACGGAGGCTTTTATTTTTGTTTCTGCAATCAATTTTTCAATCAAGTGCCGCTGAATGAATGAACGGAACAGTTCTTCGCGCATTTGAGCAACCTGCTCATTTGAAAGCCCTGGCTGCTGGCTCTGTATTTGCCGCAGGCGAGCGTCAAATAACTCATTTGAAAGCTTTTCGCCATTCACGGTTCCCACAGGCGGTCTATTATCTGCTTGCAAAGCAGACATGTCCATAAACAGCAAGCCTGCTATAATTCCTACTATGGAAATGTAAATTACCCATTTTGCATTTTCGCTTATCCAAGTTAGCATTTTTATTTCTCCACCAGTGTTGCAAGCAGCTTTGACGCATCTGCGGCTTTTTGTGAATCCCCATAAATTTTCAAAAGTTTTTCAGCCGTTTGCGCGGCTTTTTCTTTATCGCCGGTTTCCAGATAGCAAAGGGTTAATTTCCACAAGGCATCCGGCACGTTTGGAACCTTGTCTGCAGGCTCGGTTTTGGCATGTCTTTTTGCCAAATCGCCTGTGCGTTTCCCGTATTTGTTTATAAATGCGCTCAAAAGAGAAATTGCTTCGGAGTAGTCATTGTTTTCTGCGGCTCTTTCCATAGCCACTACCGCAAGCCCATGCTGCGCCGCAGAAGAAATCAATTCAACCTTGCCGGCATTGGAAACAGCTTGCCCGTATAAAATTTCTGCGCTGCCCAGATTTCTGTTTTGCAGATGCAGGTTGCCAGCCAAAAGCGCTGCTTTTGCTAGGGCCAGCCCTTTTAGCTTTCCGTCTCTGATTGCCTCTTCAAAAGCTGCAAGCGCAGAATCGTTTTTGCTTGCATACATATAGTCCAAGCCTTTGCCCAATTCTTCTGCCATTGCGGCATTTTCTTCTGCGGAAGCTTTGAATTTATTGGAAATCATTAAAACCCCAATAGCTATAAGCACCAGGGCAACTATGACTTTTGTTCCATGTTTAGGAAAAAAATCTTCTTTTGCATATTCAAACCAAGCATCCGCCGAGCCTGGCGCCGCATCTTTTGAATTTGGTTTTTTCTCGTTCATGGGGGTAATGTAGAAAAAACTGATTTACTTCGCTGGGGAGTGACTAGTAAGGAGTGGGAGTGGATAAAATGACAAAATAATGACAGAAAATCGGTTGTCCCCTTTACAACTTGTTATTTTTTATTATAGTAATTGATAATAAACTAAATGCTTGGGTATGGGGTATGGGGTATAGCCAGCGCGTATTTTCTAATTTCTGCAAATGCCAAAAAACTACCTTGCCATAGATTACGGAGAGCGGAGGGTTGGGATAGCCTTTGCCTGCAGCTCCATTGGCATAGCGTTTCCGAGAGAAACCATAGATTTGAGCGAAAAAAATCTGTGGACAGAGCTGGAAAAATTGGTAAAAATAAACAAAATAACCGACTTTGTGCTTGGAATGCCAATACATCCCAACAACCACCCAGACAGCAAGCAAAAAGTCGTTGAAATTTTCGCAAAAGAATTGCAAAAAAAATTCCCGAAAATTCAATTGCACACCCAAGACGAATCTTACAGCACCCAAGAAGCAACTGCTATTATAAATACCACGGATAAAAAGAAAATAGACAAAGCGGCTGCCGCAATAATTTTGCGACGTTTTTTAGCGGGGAATTTTTAATGCTGTTTTACCCAGAAGAAGTGATAAGGCGGTTAAAAGAAGAGGCAGATATAAGCCTTGTGATAGAACAATTTATTCCCTTGAAGCGAACGGGCGGAGGAAAATATTTAGGGTTATGCCCGTTTCACAACGACAGCAATCCAAGCATGAACGTAAATCCAAACATGGGCATTTACAAGTGCTTTGCATGCGGAGCGGGCGGCGACGTGTTCAAATTTGTTATTGAGCATGAAAAGCTGGATTTTCGCTCCGCAGTGGAATTTGTGGCGAATACGGTTGGCTTTGCCTTGCCAAAACCCATGCAGACACAAAACGAAAACTACGAAGAAAAAGATTTAATCCGCAAAATAAACGAGCTTGCAGACGTTTGGTTCAGAGAACAGCTTTTAAAATCCGATTTTGCAAAAAACTACTTGGAAAAAAGAGGCATAGCAGAAAAAACAATAGACTTATTCAAACTTGGATATGCGCCTCAGAGCGGATTTTTGGAGGTTGCCGGCAAAAACGGATTTAAGCCGGAGCTTGTTATAAAAGCGGGCTTGGCTTCTGAAAAAGATGGCAAGGCTATAGATAAATTCAGAGACAGGCTGATGATTCCAATATGCAGCTTGTCGGGTGCTATTGCAGGTTTTGGGGGGCGTGATTTAAGCGGAAACAGCCCAGCCAAGTATATGAATTCCCCAGAAACTTTGATTTACAATAAAAGCGAAATTCTTTTTGGGTTGAGCAACAGCCGCAGAGCGATACCAAAAGAAAATTCCGTTATTTTGGTTGAGGGTTATTTTGATGTAATATCCATGTTTCAGAGCGGAGTGGAAAACGTGGTTGCGATTTCCGGCATTGCGCTCTCCGAAACTCAGGCAAAGCTGCTTTCTAGATACACAAAAACCGCGTATATCAGCTTGGACGGGGATGCCGCTGGGCAAGCTGCAACGGAGCGTTGCATAGAAGTTTTGCTAACGCAGAGTTTTTCTGTTCGCGTTGTGGATTTGATGAATGAGGCAGGCGAAAAAACCGACCCAGATTCGCTTGTTATGCAAAATGGCGCGGATGCTTTTAGAAAGTGCCAAAGCAATGCGAAAAACTGGCTGAACTATTTAGCAGACAAAAAACCGCTTTCAACCCCCGAAGAAAAAGCCGCTTTTGTTTCAATGGCAAAAAGACTGATTGCCTCCATGAACAACGCCGAGTTAAAAACCCAATATTTGAATTTGCTGAGCGAGAGATTTGGAGCGAATAAAAGCTTGCCGACTATTCCAGCGAAAAAAACTTTTGCGCAAGAAGCCGTTGTTCAAAAAGAAGAAATTCCGGAAATTCCTTGGAAATCTTTGCCCAGCAATGAAATTTGGCTTGTGAGCGTTATTTTCAGAAATCCAGAGCTTCAAAGCGCAGCAATTAGAATTTGCGACCCAAGTCTTTTCTCTTCTCGCTGGCTGGCCGAGCTTCTTGATTACGGCTATGCTTTTTACGAAGAGAGCGGCAAAATAGATTTGAAATTGCTTTACGACAAACTGCCTCCTGCCCACAGAGAGCTGTTAACTCGTTTGCCGGAAAAACCTTGGACAAATGAATCTGCGATAATGGATTTTTCCAACGCAGTGCTGATACTCCGCATTTCTCGCCTTAAAGCCGAACAAAGAGAAGCCAGAAGCAATTTTGATTTGTACAGCGAAATTCAAGGCAAAATCAAGCATTTGGAAGGCTTGGCAAACCGCGCAAAGGAGGGGGAGAACGTTTTGGATTTATTATTGTGAATGCTGATTTATTTGCTTGGGACAAGGAACATGGGACAAGCGATGTGCAACCAACGCATCTAAATTTTAATCTAAATCGTGGTTTTGCCGCAGGTAAACGGTATTGCTGTGGATAATGGGATGTTGCAGACGTTTGTTGCGAATGGGCGAAAGATTTTTCGCCCCTACGCCACGGCGTGCCATTCGGTATTTTTCGTGTCGGTATTTGTCATATTCGGGATAAACGCAATAATAATCCGTCCACAATCAACGCTGTAGGGGCGAAAAATATTTCGCCCATTCA
>WRMM01000130.1 GCA_009777135.1 Candidatus Fibrimonadales bacterium | reverse complement strand
AGCTACAGAGCGAGCAACCAGAATCAAAATATAATTTCAAAATGGTTTAGCCGCGTTAACCAATTCTTTATAAGTTTTGCCATTAAGCTTGTTTTTGTCTAGAGGATGGCTTTTAGGAGTTTGCCCGGCAAGCCCCCTTTGCACTTTATTTCTGGTCACTCGATCGCAAGATGGCGGATGTGTGCTAAATACCTGCAAAACATCATCCAAAAAAGATTTTTCGCTAATACATTTTCCTTCATCATCATCATCATCAAAATTTAATCCTCTGCCAAAAAAGTCGCCCAAGCCTTGCGAGGATATTCCCATTCTGTGGGTGTATATAAAGGCAATTTCATCAGATTCGTGTTCGTTTTCCTGGCTGTTTTGCATAAGTTGCGCGGCATACCCAAGGCTGGCTAAAGACCCTATAATGTTATCTCCTAAAAACAAGTCTATAAGAAGTTGCCCTCCAATAGCTTTAACTAACCTATCTCTGGTATGATGCTGCACTACATGCGCAACTTCGTGAGCCAAAACGGTTACAAGCTCAGACTCGCTTTGAAAATAGTCTAATATTGCTGTATAAAAATAAATATAGCCACCAGGCAAAGCAAAAGCATTTATGATATCGCTTTTTATTATCTTAAATTCAAAAAAGTTTTCTTCGGTGCATTTTGTTTTAGAAGGGTAAGGACCGCATAAGCTGCCGCTAGGCAAAAGGCTCTTCCAATCACTATCGCTGAGTTGTTTCAAAACTTCGTTTGCCCTTGCTCTGTAGTAAGCATAAAGCTCTTCCTGCTCTGGAGTCATATTATTGCCTTTCTCCAAAAGCCAGTCGTTGCCATACCCATCCACTATAACCAAGCTGTCAAATTCTCTGCCTAATTTCTTTTCAGCGTCTGCATCAAATATAAAAGTCTGCACACTTTCCAAGCCGCATGCTTGAAAGAAAATTGTAAAAGCCAAAGCAGCTACCCAAAAAATTTTCCATTTTTTAGACATATTTAATCCTTAGGTTATTTGGGGTAATATACAAATTTCTAAATTAACCCCTATGAAAAAAATCGTTGCAACAATTATATTGGTCTCATCGCTTGCTGCGTTTTCCTTTGCGGATTCATTCAAATTTGGCGTTAAAGCCATGACAAGCATGAATTTTTATTCAACCGGAGTTTCGGCTGTTGATGACAATATTTCCTTTGGAATGGGCTGGGGCGGCGGTTTAATAACGCATTTTCCGCTCAAAAACGGTCTTTCCCTTAACCCTGAGCTAAACTTTCAATGGAGAAAACTATATAACGACAAATACCCCAAAATCATTCGCGATGTAAAAACGGAAATTAATTACAACGCAAGCGAACTTGCGCTAAGCGTTCCTATAATGGCTCGGTATAAGAAGGCTATCGCAGGACTATACATTTCAACTGGAATCCAGTTAGATTTTCCCTTCTCAGCTACAATAAAACGGAAAATTAATGTTGACAATGTTGATTACTGCAATGCGCTGGAGGGTGTCAATGAGCTGGAGAAAATAGGCTTCGAGGCTCAATGTTCTTATGCCTACGATAGCAGATCATTTTTAGATTTAGGCTTGGCTGTTGGAACTGGTTATATGTTTGGCAAAAGCTTTGGAGTTGATATCAAGCATGTTCTGGGTTTGCTGCAAGTTGACGATAAGAAAGATAGCAAGTATAATCAAGCGACTTTCAGTCTGCTTTGGTACTTCTAACAGCCCACCATTCATCGCTAATTATTTCTAGCTCAACGCTAAAGCCAGCCTCTTTGAACCAATCCAAAATGAAATGTTTTTCGCATTCCAGCTGACCGCTAAGGACAAATTTGCCATTTTTAGCCAAAAGGCGTTCAATATCTGCACGCAAAGGCAAAACTTCCGTGCGAATCATGTTGCAAACTATTATATTGAATTTTGCGTTTTCATTAAAGGAATCCAGCAAACCTAAAACTGCGTTTGGCTTTTCTCCGTTTTGCTCAAAGTTCTCAACAAGGCAAGGAATTGTGAGCGAATCAATTTCTGTTTGAACCGCAAACTTCGCTCCTTTTTTTAAAGCAAACAAAGATAAAATACCCGTTCCTGTCCCAATATCCAAAACGCTTTTGCCTTTGAAATCCACATTTTCCATTAGGCTGGCAGCTAAGGCTGTGCTATCGTGCTCGCCTGTGCCAAAAGCGGTTTTTGCCTCCAAAACCAAAACTGTATCGCTAATATTTGGAGCAGAAAAATTTACCCAAGGAGGCCTCACCCAGAGGCTCTCGCTGACTTTAACAGGAGTTTGCCGTTCTCTCCACCACAAGTCCCAATCTCTGGCTTCTTCCTCGCCGCACTCAAAATTCAAATGCGAAAACTCAGCAACAATGCGGTCCCGCTCTTCTTTGCTCTCTACATAAAACTTAAACGCAATATCAGAATCCTTTTCAGCCTCAAGCTCCTCCAAAGCCACCACGCCCACCTCAAAAAGCCTAAAACTTTCCAGCTCAAAATCCTCTGCAGAGCAATGCCCACAAGCATAATAACTCTCAACTCTCAACTTTAAACTCTCAACTTCAATTCAACCCCGGAGTCTTCCAAAAATTTGGTTCGTCGCGGTCTTCCCAGCGGGTTTTGCCCATTGCCAGCCATTTTCGGACGGAAGCGTAATTTTCTTCGGGCGGATTTTCCATTTTTTCCAAATCCTGGCGGTTTTTGTCCAAAATTGTTAAATAATCGCGGGCTTCTTTTGCTTTTCCAAAATAGAGGCAAAGATTGAAAAGAGTGTAGATTGTTTGGCATTCAAGCTCTGCTTTGGGAAAATCAGACATATAGAATGCAGTTTTAAAATGCTCGGCGGCAATTTGCAAAGGCTTGTTATCATCCATGCCGGCTTGCCTGCAAAGAAGCGCTATGCGAGTCCAATAATTGCCGCGTTTAAAATATGCACCCTGAATTTTTGCGCCAGCCTCCACTTCAGCGCGAATATCCGCAAGCTGGTAGCTTACTATGGCGGCTGCATAACTTCTTGGAATTTTGAATAGAGCATCGCCAATTCCTGTTTTTTCAAAAAATGCCTTTCGCAGGTCTGTGGTTTCTTTTAATTCTCTAATTACCTGCGGCGCAAGCTGGCTAGATTGATTTTGCCTTGTTGTTCTATTGTAAAGCTGAAAATCTTTGCGGTCTGGGCTTGCCATAAAGCAGCTCTCGCATACAGTCACGCTAGCAAGCAAGTAATTCAAAGCGCGAAATCGCCCTGTTGATTTATACACAGGCGCCATAAAAGGGTCGCTTTCCACAGAAAGAGATTTTGCTCTGAGTTCTTGAGAGTTTAACCCCCATTTTTGGCAAATTGGGCAATCAACAACTCTTGGGTAAAGCGGCGATTCCAAAGTAGGATCGCCTTGCGGAGTGTCAAATGCTCTATCGTTGAATTTTAAAAACATTTCCGTTGCAGTCACTGCTGCGCTGGGAGCTTCCACCTCAGGCTCTTTTTCGGTTTCAGCAGAAGTTTCTGCAGGCATTGCCGCCACCGGCATGGAATTGGTATCTCCAAGGCCAGGAAATTCAGTTCTTATTGCCTGAATATTCTTCATATTTATTTCTGTGCCAAATTGCTCAATATAGGCATCTGCCATCTGGCTCTGATTTTTAAAAAGCACCATCAATCTTCGGTGAATTTCTTGCGTCTTTTCATCGCTCATGGGGGTAATTTAGAAAATTTCCAGAATTATTTTATCTAGCCAAAGCCAACCCTCGCTGTTTAAACGGATATTATCTTGGCTTGCTGAGAGCCAGCCTTTTTTTATTAATGGGTTGATTTTTTCCAAGTCAAGGTTTTTTTTGAATTCTTGTTCATAGTTTTTTAGCGATAAGCCTTCTTTTGTTCTTAGAGCCAGCCAAATGGCTTCTATTTCTTTGCCTTCTGGGCTTGGGATGTCTTGGGTTAAGCCATTTTGCGGGCAGTTGCTTAAAACCCATTTTTTCCAAGGGAGGTATTTTCCGCTCACATAATGGCGAATGCCATTTAAATAGCTATGCGCAGATGGACCAGCTCCTAAATATTCTCCTCTTTTCCAGTAAACAAGATTATGCTTGCTTTCGTGGCTAGGCATGGCAAAGTTTGAGATTTCGTATCTGAGCAGACCAGCTGATTCTAAAATTTCCGCTGCTTTTAAATACATCTCGGGATATAAATCCTCTGGCTGCGGAGGAAGCTTTGTTTTCTTTTCCAAGGTCAATCCATAAAAGCTTATATGCTTTGCGTTTAAATTTACAAGAGTTTCAACATCGCTCAAAAAATCCGCTGTGCTTTGATTTGGCAGGCAGAACATCAGGTCGCAGCTCCCTGTGCCAAAAGCGTGGTTTAATTTTTCAAAAGCTTTCAAAGCGGTTTTTGCCGAGTGCTTTCTGCCTAGCATTTTCAGCAAATTATCGTTCAAGCTCTGCACTCCCAAGCTAAAGCGGTTTACTCCTAAATCCAAAGCAAGCTGTATTTTTTCGCTATTCGCTTCTTCCGGATTCCATTCCATTGAAAATTCTTTGCTTGTTCCCAAATATTTTTGCAAACCCTCAAGCAATTTTCGCAAATTTTCCAAGCTCAATGCAGAAGGCGAACCTCCGCCCAAATATGCGGTTTCAAATTTTTCCAATCTGTCTTTAGTTCTTAAACTTAATTCCCGCAAAACCAAATCCACATATTCGCCGTGTACTTTCTCTGGCACAGGCATTGCGCAAAAGTCGCAGTAATTGCAAACAGATGCGCAAAAAGGAATGTGGAGGTAGAGGGAGGGCACTGGGGAAAGGTAGAAAATTTTCAGGAACGCTTACCCCTGTTGTGCTGTCCTGTGAATGGCAGCCTCCATTGGTGGCTCGAACAGACGGCAGATACACCCAAGAAACAGCTGCTGTTTTAGATATTGGCTTTGGGAATGGGTATTTAATGCGTAAGTTATCAAATAAAAATTTTCAGCAAATTATTTTCTTCAAGAAAATTTTTCATTGCTTTAAAATAATTGTCTGTCATTATCTCATATCCCTTGGCATTAGGATGAATTAGATCATACATATGCTCGCCCCAAACTCCGTCCCAAATATTATCGATAATTTCAACGTTATATTTTTCTTTTAACCTTTCAAACATATCTTCGTATTTTTTATAAGCAAATTTAAATTCAGGAAAATAATCAAACAAGTCATCAGCAACCTCTTCATTGTAGAATTTTGCCAAATAAATTTTATGTTTGCCGCCCAAGCTTTCTATATAATCCAAAATTGCTTCAAAACTTCTTTCAACTTTTTCCTCAACAAAATCATAGTCAATTCCAGCGTTGAAGAACGAAGCAAGCACCCTGTCAATTAAATCATTTGCGCCTAATTCAATAATTACAATTTCCGCCGAATTTAATTCTCTGCGATGCTTTTTGATGCTATCAACCGCCTGCTCGGCGGAAAGCCCGTTTTTGCCCAAATTAACAACGGGAATATTGACTTTCTTTTCAAGATACGCTGGATATGACTTGCTCTCGTCAATAGGATTGATTGAATCGCCTGCGCCATAGCCTATTGTTAAGCTGTTTCCAAAGCAGACAATTGTTTTGCCATTGTAATCATCGCCCCCATCTGAGCAACCGGTAACCAGCAATGCCAAAAACATTGCCAACACAATACTAAATTTCAAAAAAAGTTTCATGGCAATAAAATAGAAATTATTACTCCCCAATAATTTTCACAAGCACGTGTTTTTCCCGCTTTCCATCGAATTCGCCGTAGAAAATCTGTTCCCAGGTTCCAAAATCCAATTCTCCGTCTGTAATTGCAACAACAACTTCGCGACCCATAACGGAACGCTTTAAATGAGCATCTGCGTTGTCTTCATAGCCGTTGTGTTCGTATTGCTCGTGAGGCTTCTCTGGAGCGAGTTTTTCCAGCCAACGCTCAAAGTCTCGGTGCAATCCGCTTTCATTGTCGTTGATGAATACGCTTGCGGTGATGTTCATCGCATTTACAAGGCACAAACCTTCACGGATGCCGCTTTCGTTAATCACTGCTTGTACCTGCGAGGTTATATTGACGTAAGCACGGCGAGTTTTGGTGTGAAAAGCAAGTTTTTTGCGGAAAGATTTCATGGGGGTAATATAGAAATTGCTTTTGTTTGGGGTTAAGGTCTATTTTTCAAAAAAAGTTTCATGCTGGTAAATTGGGCTATTTTAAGAGGAAATAGGGTTAGTTGCCTAATACAAAGTCGGCTGTCCGATAAAAAAATACATGAATCGCAAAACTTTTATCGGACAACAGTGTATT
>WRMM01000129.1 GCA_009777135.1 Candidatus Fibrimonadales bacterium | reverse complement strand
AGCCGTTGACAAAGATACTCGCGACAAGCTTGACAAAGAGGATTATTACCAAGGCGCAATGAAGGAGATGTTCGGCGCCAAGGACCGCGAGCTTGCGGACACCAAGGTTAAGCTTGAGAAAGTGAGCAAAGAATTTGAGCAGCAGGGCAAGGCTCTTGAGCAGCAAGGTAAGGTTCTTGAGCAGAAAGATAAGGCTCTTGAGCAGAAAGATAAGGCTCTTGAGCAGAAAGATAAGGTTCTTGAGCAGAGGGATAAGGCTCTTGAGCAGAAGGATAAGGTTCTTGAGCAGAAAGATAAGGCTCTTGAGCAGCAGCAGAAAGAAATAGAAGCTTTGAAGAAGCAGTTGGAGGCGATGGGAAAATAATGCATTGTCTGAACCAAAATTCTCAAAATTTTCAGTATTTTCAGAAATTTATAAAAGCCCATCTACAAATGCTTTACCAAGTGTGCAGGTATACTTATTCCACTCCCCACTCTCTACTCCCCAATTTTGAGCTAACCATTGCTTACAATAGTATTTCTATATTCACCAAATGAGCATAAACCGTCCCCATGAAGCCATCAGCAACCGCATCGTTAATATTTTGCGAATAGAGAAAGGGGCTGTATGCTGAGAATGGAACATATAACTAAAAAGCAGGTGCTGACCGGATAAAATATGAATAAGAACATCAAAAAAACAGGTGCTATTTTACTAGACAAGCAAGTCGAAAGCCTGCTCTATAATGATTGGCTACAACGGCCAATGCCGAAGCCTGTATAATGCATTGGCAGATTGGCAAGCGTATTAAAGAAGATGTCTTATATAATAAAAGGGCAGAATACGGGAAACAAATCGTTAAAAATCTTGCTGGCCGCCTAACAGAACGCTATGGATACGGTTGGGGATATGAGAAGCTGAAACATTGCATACGCAGTGCGTACGCTTTTTCGGAAACTGAGATTAGGTACGCAGTGCGTACCCAATTGACATGGACCCATCTGAGATTGCTAATGAGCATTGAAGATGATCTGAAACGGCAATTTTATATGGAAATGTGCCGATTGGAGCATTGGGATACTCGCACATTGAATGAAAAAATCGATACCCAACTTTATGAATTAACAGCGTTGAGCAAAAAACCTGAAGAAATTATTAAACAGGAACTTGCAAAAATAAGAGATACCAATACGCTTATACCAGATGTCGTTTTTCGCAGTGATTATTTTTTGGATATGCTAGGACTGACCGATGTATATAGCGAAAAGGATTTGGAAAATGCCATTTTAGTTCAAATTCAATCATTTATCAAGGAGTTGGGTACAGACTTTGCCTTTTTAGACAGGCAAAAACGAATTACGGTTGACGCTATTGATTACTATATAGATTTATTGTTCTATCACAGAAGGTTACGCCGTTTAGTGGTCATTGACTTGAAATTAGGCAAATTTAAACCCGAATATGAAGGGCAGATGTTGCTGTATTTAAGGTATTTGAATAAAAATGAACGTATGGAAAACGAAGAATCGCCCATAGGTTTAATTCTTTGCTCCGAAGGCAATACAGAACATATTGAATATCTGATGCTTGACGATAACAATATCAGAGTAGCGCAATATTATACGCAATTGCCAGATAAAAAGTTATTGAGCAAAAAATTGCAGCGCGCTATTGCGATAGCAAAAGAGCATTATATAACCCACTCTTCCTCCTCTCCAAAGCCTTTGAGCTAACCATTGCTTACTATAGGACGCTGATTAATTCAAACTTAACGCTCTGGAGCATGGGACAAGCGGCATGCGAAACTACATTGGCTGGGACATGGGACATGATTTTTCTGCAAATGCTGTTTTGGGAATGTATGCCACACGGCGTGGCACAAATACCATGGGGCACAATCGTCTAATCATTTCCAAAGTAAAAAATATAGAAGAGGCTGAATTTTATTGTCAAGCAATTATTCTTGTTATTACAACTGTCCAAACTGACGTTTGGCATCTTCTAAAGACACGCCGCTTTCCCAAAGAGCAAATAATTCAGCACGACTTTCTTTCAAGGCTTTCTCACGTTCTTCCTCACGAGCTTCTTTCAAGGCCTCCTCACGAGCTTCCTCGCGGGCAACCTCAAGGGCATCCTTCAAATTCCATTCCGTAAGCAGCATGTTTTCTACCTCCGAACTACGTTCTCGCAAGAAATATAGCAAAATATCACGTCTTATGCAAGACTTGACAGCGGATTTAACTGCAGCATCCAAACTCATGGTTTTCTTGTTATCCTCAATCTCCGCAATAAGCTCTGCATAGCCACTCAAATTAGGGCTTTTGCTAGCCATCTCCGTGTTCCTGCCCTTGTTGATGTTGTAAACTTTTACTACAAGCTCTAAGAAACGAGTCTCGCTATGCAATATAAAGGAATCCGAGAGCCGCATCTCCTTGAAATCAGGGTACTCCGCTTTGCCGTTGTACAGAACTATGAACTCAGGCTCGGGGATTTTAACCATTTTCTGCTTGTACAAATCCTTGCTATTCGTTAGCATTTCGTATTCCCTTGCCATGTAAATAAGCATCCTGAGCGGCATGTTATCGTTGATGGTCGACTGGTGCTCAACTAGGACAACTAGCTTTCCGTCTATCACAAATGCTATGTCGTTTTGCTGCTCCATGAAAAAGACATCGGAAAGGGTTATTATTTTTATCTCCGTTTCTTTTGGATAATTTTTTCCGCTTACAGCGTTGTACATTTCCAGAAGCTGCTCTTTTTCTCCGAACAGCGTAGTGAAAACGCTGTTCTTGAATTTGCGGTTTGTGTTGGTCTCTCCCATTTTTTTCTCCTATTTTGGGGTTATCTACTCCTTAGACGGAAAAAGAGGGGTAAAAAAATTTTAAAAATTCGCTTTTTTTGCATTTTGCAAACAAGCGTTGACACTTTCGGCGATTTTGGCTCAAAAACGCAGGTTTTTACCGTAATTATTTTGTGGGTAACGGGAAGCTCCCAGAAGGGAAATGCTTCTTTAAATGCTTTTTCGCAAAAAGTCCGTGCCACTTTTTGTAAAATCAAACTACAATGGATATCATTCCATGCCGGAGCATGATTTTTCATTTTTTATTTTACGTTTGCGAAATTTTTTACTATATTTACAATAAAGGCTTGCAGTCACGTCCTCGGGATATCTGGGGTTGGTTGCAAGCCTTTTCTTTTTGCTTCGTTTACATACAGTGCTTTTCCTTGATTTATCCAGTTTTGCCATTCGTGAATATCTTTTGGGAATACAGTTCTAACGCTATTGATATTTAATTTATTCCCGTTTATTTCTGGATTTAATGCAATTCCCACAAGAAAATTTTTTCCATTTTGTCTTATTTCAGTAATAATATTTATTGCTTTTGTTTTATCTCCATAAGCGCATATTGCTATAGGAGCATTCATATATTTAGGCAAATCCTTTATTTCTTGCAAAGCAAATGGGTGGTAATTTTTGTAATTCGGATCTGCCTTTTCTGTAAGAATTTCTGCTTTTAGCTCTATAGGCAAATCTGGTATT
Source organism: Candidatus Fibrimonadales bacterium (assembly GCA_009777135.1). Lineage (GTDB taxonomy): Bacteria > Fibrobacterota > Fibrobacteria > Fibrobacterales > Fibrobacteraceae > Fibrimonas. Next base: position 2,776 of record WRMM01000129.1, on the reverse strand, counting down.
CCCGTTTTTTTCAAAATCCATCCTGGATTTCCTAACCTATAAATATGCCCTTTTGGCAAAGTTCCATCAATTTGCTGTTGAAGCTCATTGTTGAACTGGCTGTTTATTTTTTCTTCCACCGAGAAATCTCCTATTTTTTCCTTGCATCCCTTAGACGGAAAAAACGGCAAAAAGTCCATGCCACTTTTTGTAAAACTCCCCAGGCCTAAACGAGTAAATCATTGTTTAGTAAATGCTGACTAAGTGGCTTGGGGACAAGGAACATGGGACAAGCGATGTGCAAATCTACGTTATTTGGGAGATGATTTTTAAATAAAATGGCTTTTTTAAGAAAATCATGTCCCAGCCAATGTAATTACGCATGTCGCTTGTCCCATGTTCCAGAGCATTAAGTTTGGGTTAACCCATCACTTTACTATATTAAACCAAAATTAGCGTAATGAAGGTGGTTAAATGATTTCGCTTTGCATGATTGTTAAAAACGAAGAAAAAAATATCGGAGAGTGCCTGGAATCTGCGAGAGGCTTGGCAGATGAAATTATAGTTGTTGATACTGGCTCAAACGACAAAACCATTGAAATAGCAAAGAGCTACGGCGCAAAGATAGAGCATTTTGCTTGGACTAAAGATTTTTCCGCAGCTAGGAATTATTCCATTTCAAAAGCCTCTTGCCAGTGGATAGTCTGGTTGGATGCAGATGACAGGGTGCCGGCGAAAACGGCTGAGGAGTTGCGCAAAAAAATAAGCACGGAAAGCATGAATAAGGTATTTTATCTTGTTATTTGCAATACCGCAAATGAAGGCAAAACCGGAACTAGGTTTTCGCAAATTAGGGTGTTTCCGAATAATCTGGAAATTCGCTTTCAGGGCAAGATACACGAGCATATTTTGCCGAGCGTGAAAAAGCTGAATTTGATAGAAGAAAAGTGCGCTTTGGAAATTTTCCACACAGGTTATGAAGACCCGATTATTTTAAAGGAAAAGCAGATACGAAATCTGGACCTGTTCAAAGAGGAATATCCAGACCTCATGAAAATGGATTCCAACGCTATGTTTCATTATGCGGTGAGCTTGGAGATTATAGAGGATTACGAAAATGCTCTTTTATGGCAGAAAAACGCTTTTGAAAAGGCAAAGATGGAGCGTTATAATTATCTTGAAACTTTGATTCCGCAAAACATAGCGCGAATTTTGGAAGAGCTGGAAAGAATAGACGAGGCAATGGAATATTTGGATATTTCCTTGAAACTCGAGCCTAATTTTGGATTTGCAATAAACCAAAAAGCAAAGCTCTTTGATAAGCTTGGGCGCAAAGAAGAGGCCGTTAAATGGTTTGGCTACCAAGCTTCCTTTGTTCAGAAAGTTGTTTCTTTGCCCTCCGATGACATGCGAATGCACGTGAATGCTTTGCAATTTTTGGGGGAGCATTGGAAGCTTGAGCAACCTCAAATTGCGTTGAATATTTTAAAAACGCTTAAAAACATGCTGCAGGGAACGCCGCATAATCCCTTTGCTTTGGCAGAAATTTATGTTGCAAACAATAAGGCAAAAGAAGCCCTTGACAATTTGGAATTTTTGAAAAACGATTTTGGCAACAAGCCAGAATTTGCATTTTTGCAAAGCCAAGCACTTGTGCTGAACGGCAACATTCAAGAAGCTATAAACGCGGTATCAAAAGCAAAAGAAAAGTTCCCGCAAAATTCTGACATTGCGGAATTGGCAATAGCAATGGGGGTTTAAACCCCCACCATGCAGTCAAAAACTCGCTTGCCTTTATGCTCAACCCACTCCGCTTTGGGTGCGCCGATATTGTCGCGCTTTCTGAAATCAAAAGTAAGCAAGTAACCCTCGCTTTTGTTCTTGCTGCTCAAATAACCCGCAATCTGATCCAAAGCGTTTTCGTGGGAAGCATCGCCGTACCACAATTTCAACTCAACAATAAACTGCTCATCGTTGAAATCCACAATAACATCGGTTCTTTCGCCGTCTCTAGTCTCGCTCTCCAAGTGGTAAAAACCAACGCCGTTTATGAAGGGCCTCAAATAAGTTATAAAAAGCAGGCGGCATTCCCTTTCCAGAAAATTTATATCTTTATTGTGATAAATCTCATAGTAATGGTTTACGAACTTTTCCAAAAGCATAGACATATTCAGCTTGTTTTCTGCCGTCACGCTTGACACAGGCGTTCTCATGGTTAATTTGCTGATCTGCATTTCTGTTTCCGAGGCAAAATAATTGGCTATCCTGATTTCAAATATGCGGTTGTGTATGGCTGTCAAAACGCCTTTCTTTTTAACTATCCCGAAAACGGAGGCTAATTGAATTGCCTTGTTGTCTATATTGTAGGAATAAGCCCTGTTTCCAACAGTAAGCTCCCTGAGCAATTCTTTTAAATCGGGATTGCTTTCAATATTCTTAATCAAGTCATCGAACAAGGTGCTGTATTCAAAAAGAATTAATTTTACCGCTTCCTGCAAACCTTTCAAAGTCCAGTCTTTATCCAAGTCTTCGTCTATCTTTTGGCATATTCTGGAAACCAGATAAGGGTAGCCGCTTGTGTAGGCTCTGATTTCTTTTGATATTGCTTCTATGTCCATTCCTGTCTTGTGCTCTTTTTCGTATTCCAAGAGCATTGTGGATATTTCAGGAGCGGAAAAGGACATGTCTATTTTGAAATCAACGGCTATGTTCCAGGGGCTGTTAATATTGTCTGAACCCCGACACCCCCGATTATCCGATTTTCCAGATTTTTTAACAATCCTGTCAATCCTTAAAT
>WRMM01000128.1 GCA_009777135.1 Candidatus Fibrimonadales bacterium | reverse complement strand
TCGATAGCAAAAAACCTCAATCGCAATTTTCGCCTTTTCTTCGCCATTGTCTGCCGCTTCCAAAAGGATGCGCATATCGCTAGAAATTTCGCTAAGCCCCAAAAGCCCGCTTTCTTTGTTCAGCAATTTGCTTAGCCTCTCAAAATCATAACCCAAAATTTTGTTCAAATGAAGTATTATCCCAGGGTCTATAGAACCGCAGCGAGTTCCCATAACCATGCCCTCAAGCGGAGTCAAACCAAGAGTTGTGTCTGCGGATTCCCCGAATTTTACCGCCGTTGCAGAACAGCCGTTCCCCAAATGGGCTATTACCAAACACAATTCCTCAGGTTTTTTTTCCAAAATCTCCGCAGTTCTTTTTGCCACAAAACGATGCGAAGAGCCATGAAACCCATAGCGCCGAATTTTATATTCCTCATACAGTATATGCGGAATGCCGTAGAGATAAGCATAATGCGGGAGCGTTCTGTGAAAAGCGGTATCAAAAACAGCCACCTGCGCAAGCTCTGGAAAGTTCTTTTTTGCCGCCTCTATCCCCTGCAAATTAGGCGGATTATGCAAAGGCGCAAGCGCCGAGCATTCTTCTACAGCCTTCAAAACCTCATCATCTATCAAAACAGACTTTGAAAACTTTTCGCCCCCATGCACAACCCTATGCCCAATAGCAGCTATCCCTTTATCCTCGCCAGTCTCCTTGAGAAAATCCTGTATAGCCGCAAGCGCGCAGCCATGATTCAGAGCGTCTATGCTCTTTTTAAAAGACTCTTCGCCCCTCTTAGCCTTAAACCGCGCCCCAGCCCCAATCTCTTCCACCGATCCGCTAACAAAAGCAGTGCCGCTCTCCGTGTCAAGCACCGCAAATTTAACAGAAGAAGAACCGCAATTTAAAACTAAAACTCGCATTTGCAGAACGTAGTAAATTTCTATAGTAGATGCTGATTAAGTCGAACTTAATGCTCTGGAACATGGGACAAGCGGCATGTGGAGCTGCATTGGCTGGGACATGGGACATGATTATTTAAAAATCATATCCCAAATAACGTAGATTCGCACATCGCTTGTCCCATGTTCCAGGGCAAGTAAATCAGCGATTACTATAGTAAGCAATGATTAACTTTTTCTACATTTTTCGCTGGGAACCTTAATTTTGCAAAAAAAACTCTCAAACATCACTAATGCCTACCGCTTGAGCAATGAAATAGCAAACGGTTTGGATGGCGTTGCCATTGATAAATACAATGCTCACTATCAAATTCAATTTTTCAATAAAAATTCAACCGAATGCGAACAAAAATTGATTGAAACGTTAAAAAATACTTTTTCGCCAGAATTTATTGCGGTAAAATACAGATTCAAAAATTACAGCGAAATAAAAACCGTGTTTGGAAATGATTCCAAAACCATTGTTGAAGAAAATGGCTGCAAATTTGCCGTGGATTTGCTGGACACGCTGAACCCCGGGCTTTTTTTGGATATGCGCGAAGCGCGAATGCTTTTTGGCAAAATGTGCAAAGGCAAAGAGGTGTTGAATTTGTTTGCATACACCTGCTCTTTTAGCGTTTTTGCTCGGAAAAACGGGGCATTAAAAGCAGTGAATGTTGATATTAGCAAAAAGAATTTGAATAAGGGCAAAGAGAATTATTTGCTGAACGAGATAGAAGCTTTGCAGGGGGAATTTTTTTGCGGAAGCTCCGAAGAATATGTTGATTGGGCGGCAAAGAAAGGCAAAAAGTTTGGAGCCATAGCCATAGACCCTCCAAGCTTTGCAAAAAACGGCAAAAAAACTTTTAGCGTGGCAAAGAATTTTGAGAGTTTGGCTGCAAAGGCAGTGAGTATTTTGGAAAACAACGGAGTTTTGCTGCTTGCCACGAATTATAGCGAATGGAGCGGCGAAACTTTGATGAAAATGGCAAAAAATGCCTTTGCGCAAAACTATAAGAAATTTTCAGTTTTAGCAAAAGGGACAGAAAGTTCAATGAACTATCTTATCCTAATTCCAGCAACCGCTCATCGCTTTTAAGAAAATCCGCAACTTTGCCTTCCATTATGGCCTGCATTGCTTTTACGCTGTCATCTGGGCTGCATCGCTTTGCCCACTCAATGTCTTTATCGTTGGATAAAAAGAATTTCACAAGAATTCCAGAATGATTGGAATCTTCCTTTACCTCGCATCTAATGAGATGCAGGCAGTTTATGAATTGATGCCTGCCAACAGTGTCTTTGAAGAAGACGAATTTTTGCATTTGAGCCTCCTTTGCTCCTATTCCGCCAATAACAATTCCATCATTTTTTTGCCCGCAGTGGCAATAGCCGTTCCAGGGCCAAATACCGCCACAACGCCAGACTTGTAAAGATAGTCATAGTCTTGGTTGGGAATAACTCCGCCTGCAACTACCATTATATCTTCTCTGCCAAGTTTTTTCAGCTCCGCTATAACCTGCGGCACAAGGGTTTTGTGGCCTGCGGCAAGAGAGCTTACGCCAAGAATATCATCGTCGTTTTCCACCGCCATGCGGGCGGCTTCTTCCGGGGTTTGGAACAAGGGACCAATATCAACCGTAAAGCCCATATCGGCATAGCCTGTGGAAACCACCTTGGCTCCCCTGTCGTGGCCATCTTGACCCATTTTCGCCACCATTATTCTTGGGCGGCGGCCTTTCTTCTTTTCAAAGGAATCAGTCATTGCCTGAACTTCTTTGAACTCCTTATTGTTTCCTATTTCTGAGCTATACACACCGCTTATCCTATGAATTACCGCATTGTAGCGGCCAACAACTTTTTCTGCAGCATCTGAAATTTCGCCGAGCGTTGCGCGAACTCTAGCTGCTTTCACCGAAAGATCAAGCAAATTTCCCTCGCTTTTTTTGCCAGCCTTCCATTCTTCAAAACAATTTGTAATCGCAGTCAAAGCACTATCCACATCGGCTTGGTTTCTGCCTTTGCGCACTTCTTCCAAGCGGGCAACCTGGCTAATGCGAACCGCTGTGTTATCAACTTCCAAAATATCCAAAGCGTCTTCTTGCTCCAAGCGATGTTTATTAACGCCGATAATCGCGTCTATGCTGCCATCTATGCGAGCCTGCTTGCGAGCGGCAGCCTCCTCAATGCGAGTTTTGGGAATGCCCTTTTCAATTGCGCTTGCCATACCGCCTTCCGCTTCAACTTCTTGAATGAGCTTCCATGCGCGGCTTGCTAGTTCCCGAGTGAGATATTCCACATAATAGGAACCAGCCCATGGATCAACCGATTTGGTGATTCCCGTTTCTTCTTGAATGTAAAGCTGCGTGTTGCGGGCAATGCGCGCAGAAAAATCCGTTGGGAGAGCGATTGCTTCGTCTAAAGCGTTGGTGTGCAGGCTTTGCGTGTGGCCAAGCCCGGCAGCCATAGCTTCTATGCAGGTGCGGGCAACGTTGTTGAATGGGTCTTGCTCGGTGAGCGACCATCCGCTTGTTTGGCTATGAGTGCGGAGCGCCATTGATTTTTCTTTTTTGGGATTGAATGTTTTAACGATTTTTGACCAAAGCAAACGGCCTGCGCGCATTTTGGCGATTTCCATAAAATGGTTCATGCCAATTGCCCAAAAGAACGAAAGCCTTGGGGCAAAATCATCAACGTTCATGCCCGCTTCTATGCCAGTGCGAATATATTCCCAGCCATCCGCAAGCGTGTAGGCTAGTTCAATGTCGTTGGTTGCGCCAGCCTCTTGCATGTGGTAGCCCGAAATTGAAATACTGTTGAATTTGGGCATGTTCTTTGTGGTGAAGCTGAATATATCGCCAATTATTTTCATTGATGGTTTTGGAGGGTAAATATAGGTGTTGCGCACCATGAATTCTTTTAGAATATCGTTTTGGATTGTGCCGGTTAGCTTTTCCCAAGCCACGCCCTGTTCCTCTGCCGCCACAATGTAGAAAGCCAGCACCGGAAGCACGGCGCCGTTCATGGTCATGGAAACGGACATTTCGCCAAGCGGGATTTGGTCAAACAAAACCTTCATATCTTCAACGGAGCATATACTCACGCCCGCTTTGCCCACATCGCCAACAACGCGCTGATTGTCTGCGTCGTAGCCGCGGTGCGTGGCAAGGTCAAAAGCCACGGAAAGCCCTTTTTGCCCGCTTGCAAGGTTGCGGCGGTAAAATGCGTTGGATTCCGCTGCGGTGGAAAAGCCGGCATATTGGCGGATTGTCCAAGGCTTCATAACATACATGGTAGAATAAGGCCCGCGCAGGAACGGCGCTTTGCCGGCAGCGTAATCTAAATGCTCCACTTCATTCCAAACATCTTTGCTATAAACGGGAAGCACAGGTATTTGCTCGGAGGTTTGCATCTGCAAAGCCTCAAAATTCGGCAGCTTGCCTGTATCTATAACTTCTTTTTTCCAAGTTTCAAAACTCTTGCCAGTATCAGCCTTGAAATCAAGATTGCTTATATCCAGTCTCATATCAAAAATCCTCGTTGTGGAATGTGTAGGGATAATGTAGAAATTTTCTACATTACCCCCATGAAAGCTGAATGGATAAATGCGTTTATACTTGCAACGAGAGATACTTTTCAAAAAATGCTCATGCTTCAGGTGGAGGCAGGCAAGCCTTACTTGTTAAGCGAAGATATGAATATAAAAGATATTTCCGGCATGATAGGTCTTACCGGAACAATTAAAGGAGCTGTGGTTATAGGCTTTACGGAAGAAAGCGCACTTAAAACCGTGAATAAATTTTTAGGCGAAAAATATACGCAACTAAGCCCCGATGTGAGCGATGCTGTGGGCGAACTTGTGAATATAATCGCCGGATACGTGAAAAAATTCGTTCAAAAGGAAAAATTCGGAATTTCCCTGCCATCAGTAGCCAGAGGCTCAAAACACATGGTGTACATGCCCAAATATGCGCCTACCATAGTTATTCCATTCACATCTCCAGAAATCGGAAATTTTGTGCTGGAAGCGGCCCTCGCTGAAGGAAACAATGCCTGACACCCAGGATTCCTACTCCCTAAGCAATTACTTGATTTCCGTTCAGCGGCTCGTTAAAAACCGAATTCCGCAGGTTTGGGTTTATGGCACTGTGGCAAGCTTGCAGGAGAAGGGCAAAATGGTTTACATAACCTTGGTGGAATACGAAGAAGATTCCGTTTTGCCCAAAGCCACGCTCGGGATTACGATGTTCGCCCCGCAATATGCGGTTCTAAGCCGCCGCCTAAGCGAACTGCCTGTGCCCTTTCAAATTGCAAAAGACATGAAAATAAAGGTTCTGCTAGAAGCGGACTTTTACATTCCCTACGGAAAATTTCAATGCAAAATATTGGAAATAGACCCTGCGTTTACTTTAGGGGAAATCGCAATTACCAGAGCGAAAATTTGGGAAAGGCTTGTCAAAGAAAACCTGCACCGCTTGAACGGCGAACTTTCAATGCCACTCCTGCCACTTAGCGTAGGCTTGATAACTTCTGAAAGCAGTGCCGCCCATAGCGACTTTATTGCCACAATCAATGCTTCTGGCTATGCTTTTAAAATAACGACTGTTCCCGCAAAAATGCAGGGGCAAAATACGGAAAACGATATTATAGAAGCTCTCGGTAAATTAAGGGAATATAAGGACTTAGATGTTGTTTGCATAATAAGGGGAGGCGGATCAAAAACCGATTTGGTTTTCTTTGACAGCTATGCTCTTTGCAAAGCAGCAGCCTTTTTTCCTCTGCCCGTTTTAACCGGAATAGGGCATGAAATTGATGAAAGCCTTTTAGACAAGGTTGCTCACACGCATTTAATAACCCCAACGGACTGCGCAAAGTTTTTAATAGCAAGGATTGATTCTGCATGGCAAAGACTGCAAACGCTTTCTTTTGAGTTTGAAAATTTAATGCAGATTTTTATAAGAGAGCATGATAAAATGAGTTACAGAATTCTTCTACTTTCAAATATGTGCGGTAATATCTTTACCAAAGAAAAAGAAAATCTATCTAGAAACGCGCTTGGCTTAAAGCGCGGCATTCCAAAAATAATGGATTTTCAGGAGCAGGCTTTGAACTTGCTGGAAGAAAAAACTAAAGCAGCAAATCCCGAAATTCAGCTCAAAAGAGGCTACACCATAACCAAAAACGCAAGCGGAAAAATTCTGCGCTCGGCGGAAGAGGCAAAAAAAAACTCGATTTTGAGGACTGTGTTTGCGGATGGGGAATTATTGTCAGCGACTAATTGTTAGCAATTTACTAAATTACCCCACAATGCTTCACTACGCTGAAACACATTTTAAATTCCCCATTTCAAGGCTCTACCGCAAAGAGCCTACCATTTTAAT
>WRMM01000127.1 GCA_009777135.1 Candidatus Fibrimonadales bacterium | reverse complement strand
TAGAACAGGGGAGAACAGGGGGGGGGGGGGGGTATTAATTCTCAATGACATGATACAAAACACCTACCCTTCCGCTGAATATACCCTCTCCGCATGAAACGCTGAGGAATACAAATATTCGCGGTTCATTTTTGCAATGAACTCAACGGATATTCCCTTGGGGCACGTTGCTTCGCATTCATAGAGGTTTGTGCAGTTTCCAAAACCTTCCTTGTCCATCTGCTCAACCATAGCCAAAACTCTCTTCTGCTTTTCGGGCTTGCCCTGCGGCAGATATGAAAGATGGCTAACCTTTGCCGCAACAAACAGCATGGCAGAGGCATTTTTGCAAGATGCAACGCAAGCTCCGCAGCCAATGCAGGCAGCGGCGTCAAATGCACGCTCGGAATCGGCTTTTGGAACCAAAACCGCATTCGCAGGAGGCGCATTGCCCGTGCTGATGCTCACAAAACCGCCAGCCTGTATAATGCGGTCAAATGCGCTTCTGTCAACAGCGCAGTCCCTAATTACTGGGAAAGCGGCAGCGCGCCAAGGCTCAACAACTATGGTATCGCCGTCTTTGTACTTGCGCATGTGAAGCTGGCAAACAGTGACAAGGTTATCTGGTCCATGAGGCAAGCCGTTGATCACCAACGAGCACATTCCGCAAATCCCTTCGCGGCAATCATGGTCAAAGGCAAAAGCTTCTTTGCCCTCTTTCATAAGCTGCTCGTTCATAACGTCCAGCATTTCCAAGAAAGACATATCAGGAGAAATGCCAGACAATTTGATGGTCTCAAATCCGCCTCTAGACTGGATATTCTTTTGCCGCCATACTTTTATGGTTAAATTCATGTTTCCGCTCATTTGTAACTCCTTGTCATAAGGTGCACATTTTCAAATTCCAAATCTTCTTTGCTAAGTTCATGCGCCTGATTATCGCCCTTCCATTCCCAAGCGGCAACGTGGCAGAACTTTTCGTCGTTGCGCAACGCTTCGCCTTCCGGAGTCTGGTGCTCCTCTCGGAAATGCCCTCCGCAAGATTCTTCTCTGTAAAGAGCATCTCTTGCCAAAAGCTCGCCAAATTCCAAAAGATCGGCAAGGCGCATTGCATTTTCCAAATTCTGGTTAAAGGAACCGCTGTCGCCAGGAACCTTGACATTTTTCCAAAATTCCTCGCGCAAGTTCGGAACTTCGGAAATAGCTTTTTCAAGACCAGCCTTATTGCGGCCCATGCCAACATTATCCCACATGACATGGCCAAGCTCTCTGTGCAGTTCAGTAACCGTTTTTTTGCCGTTAATGGAAAGCAAGCGGTCAATCTGCGCTTTTGAGCTTTTTGCCGCATCCACAAATTCAGCCTGGCTCGGATTCACTTTGTCTAGCTTAGCGCTTGCAAAATAACCGCCAAGAGTGTATGGAATCACAAAGTATCCGTCTGCAAGACCCTGCATAAGAGCAGATGCTCCCAAGCGGTTTGCGCCGTGGTCAGAGAAGTTTGCCTCGCCCAAAACAAAACAGCCCGGAATTGTGCTTTGCAAATTGTAATCAACCCACAAACCGCCCATTGTGTAATGAGAAGCAGGATAAATTCGCATCGGGGTTTTGTAGGGGTTTTCGTCTGTGATTTTTTCGTACATTTGGAACAGGTTTCCATATCTTGCGCTCACTCCGCTTTCGCCTAAGCGCTTAATGGAGTCTGCAAAGTCAAGGAAAACCGCGCGTTTGGAGGTTCCAACGCCCAAGCCATTGTCGCAAACCATTTTTGCGTTTCGGCTTGCAACGTCGCGAGGCACAAGGTTTCCAAAGCTGGGATACCTCTCTTCCAAGAAATAATAACGCTCTGCCTCTGGTATATCGCTGGGCTTGCGAGGGTCGCCGGCATTGCGGGGAACCCATACGCGGCCATCGTTGCGCAAAGACTCAGACATAAGCGTGAGCTTGCTTTGATGGTCGCCCGTTACTGGAATGCATGTGGGGTGAATTTGCGTGTAGCACGGATTTGCAAACAAAGCGCCCTTTTTATGGGCACGCCATATTGCGCTCACATTGCAGCCTTTTGCGTTTGTGGAAAGGTAAAACACGTTTCCATATCCGCCAGTTGCAAGGCAAACCGCATCTGCCTCATGGCATTCAAGCTCTCCGCTAATCAAGTTGCGAACAACAATGCCTCTGGCTTTTCCGCCCACCAAAACCAAGTCTAGCATTTCGCGGCGCGGGAACATCTTCACCGTGCCTTTAGCAACCTGCCGCATCATGGATTGATATGCGCCAAGCAAGAGCTGCTGGCCAGTTTGGCCGCGAGCGTAAAAAGTTCTGGAAACCTGAGCGCCGCCAAATGAGCGGTTATCAAGCAAACCGCCATATTCACGGCCAAAGGGAACGCCCTGCCCAACGCAATGGTCAATTATCAAATTTGAGCATTCAGCCAAGCGATGCACATTTGCTTCGCGGGCGCGAAAATCTCCGCCTTTAACGGTATCGTAAAAGAGGCGGTAAATTGAATCGCCATCGTTTGGATAGTTGTGAGCGGCATTTATACCGCCTTGGGCAGCAATTGAGTGTGCGCGGCGCGGGCTGTCTTGAATGCAGAACGCTTTTACATTGTAGCCTAACTCGCCAAGAGAGGCGGCAGCAGAGGCTCCAGCCAAACCAGTTCCAACCACAATCACCGTGAACTTGCGTTTGTTGGCAGGATTTACCAGCTTTAGCTCAAATTTATGGCGTGTCCATTTTTCTGCAATGGGACCGCCTGGAATATTGGATTCTAATTTCATTCCTCGCCTCCTTCTTCTTCTGTTTCAGCTTCTTCCAACTGCTCGGTATTTTCGCTTTTTATATCTATATCAGCCCTTTGCCTGTGGAATTTCCTTGCTTTTCTGCCATCGTCTCTAGATTTGAAACCCCTTTTCTCAAAGGCAGGGCGAACCAAACTTTCCCTTTCAACAATGAACTTTGCCTTTTCAGGACTTTTTGCAATCTCCTTGGCTTTCATTTTCTGTTCTTCTAGGGGCTTTTTAGACAGAGATTCCAAAGCTTCTTGGTAATTTTGGTTTTTAATCTGCTCAATCACTGTCTTTGTTTTTTCATCAAAATTCACAACAGCATAAGAGCCTGCTGCGGTGGCTCCATAGCCCAAGGCAACCGCAACGCAATAAGCAATGCCCAGCGCATCTATAATGGGAGTCCATTTTTGGTGGTTTATGCCCATTGTTTGGAATGCACTTGAAACGGCATGCCACAGATGGAAGCTAAGCACGACTATAGCAAATATATATAGCACCGCAGACAGCGGGTTTCCCAAAACCTCAACGGTGGTAAGCCACATATCGCGGATAACCGCGCCATCTGCCACCTCAGGGTTTATGTAATAATAGTAAGCGCCATTGCGAATTGTGAGGATATGCCACACAATAAAGGCTATCACTGCAAGCCCAGACCAAATCATTATGAATGTGGGGAACTGCTTTTTGCCTTTGCGCGCTTCAACAGCATAGCGAGCTGTGCCACGTGCCTTGAGGTTCTGCAACTTCAGCGCAATTGCCAAATACATGTGAACTATGAAAATCACAGCCAAGCTAGCTACAATAGCATAATATGCCAGCGGCTTGAACTTGGTTAGCAGGTGAGAATATGCGTTATACGCTGCTTGAGCCTCTGCAGGGTCTGGAGGGAACGGAAGCACTAGCTGCAGGTTGCCCACCATGTGCCCAAGCACAAAAAGCACCAGCAAAAATCCAGCCGCGCCCATAACCTGCTTCTTGCCTATGGAAGAAGTAAGGTAGGTTAAAAGCCATTTCATTTGTAAAGTCTCCTAAATATGGTAGGGGTAATATAGTAAATTCCTAGCCATATCCCTTTTTTTCCAACTCCAAAGCTAGCTCCGAGCCTCCGGTTCTGGTTATTTTGCCGTCTATTAAAATGTGCACAAACTGCGGTTTTGCGTAGTCTAAAAGGCGTTGGTAGTGCGTAATCAACACAACGGAGCGTTCCGGGTTCATTAAATTGTTTATTCCGTGAGCCACAATTTTCAGGGCGTCAATGTCTAAACCAGAATCAGTTTCGTCTAAAAATGCCAAAGCGGGTTCCAGCATTGCCATTTGCAAAATTTCGTTTCTCTTTTTTTCGCCGCCGCTGAACCCTTCGTTTAAACCACGCTCCCTGTAGCGATTGTCCATTTCCAAAAGATGCATGGCTTTTTCCATTTTTTCCTTAAACTCATCCTCGCCCAGCTTTGGCAAATCAAGAGCCTTGTGCTTGGCATCCACAGCGGCGCGCAAAAATTCCTCGTTGCGAAGCCCCGCTATCTCCAGCGGATATTGAAAACCTATGAAAAATCCCAAATTCGCGCGCTCAGACACCGAAAGCTCAAGCAAATTTTTCCCTTGAAACTCAACGCTGCCCTTTGCAACAACGTAGCTTGGATGCCCGGCTATAACTTTGGAGAGCGTGCTTTTGCCTGCGCCGTTTGGTCCCATAATCGCATGGATTTCCCCTTTGCCAACAACCAAATCCAAGCCCTTGAGAATTTCCGTGCCATCATCAAGAGAGGCATGCAAATCTTTTATTTCTAGTAAAGGCGCATTTTTCATTTTAACATTTCCATAATGCTTTCCAGCAAAAATCTTGGTATAATCCAAGATATGCTCAAAATAGACAACCCAAGAACAAGCACGCCCAAAGCGAGCGTTCCTCTAAACAATATAAAATAATCAACTATCTTCATTGCCCATTTGCCATCAATTCTTCTCTGCAGAAGGTTGAAGTCAATCAAACTCCAAACAAAAACTGCGCAAGAAACAGCAAGGCCCAAAATGAGCATTAGCAAAATAAATGAAGCTGAGGTTTTATAACTCAGGTAAAAATTGTAAAAAATAAACAAAACAAGAGGAGGAAAGGAGAGCACTCCCGCTGTGATTTTATTTTCGGTTATTGACCTGTATCTTTTTTTGCGGTAAATTTTGTAGTCATCCAAAACCAAGGGCGGCTGCTCAATTTCCAGTTTGAGTTCATCGTTGTCGCTTGTTGAATTTTTTGCGATGCTAACTTTGGCATAAACGCTATTATAATATTTGGAAATATTCTGTTTGTATTTTTTAAAGGCATCAACCGCTTCTTTGTATAAATTTCGCTCCGCATCCGTTGCCATTTTATCTCTTGCCAATATCGCTATAAAAACGATTGCTATTATAGATGGAATTAGAGAGACTATGTATTTGTGAACATCCGTCAAATCCAAGCTTGATATTAAAGGAATGGATAAAATCAAGGATATTGCAATTATGATTAATGCCAAAATCGGCCTGAAAATGCCTCTGAGCGTAGAACCTATAGGTTCTTTGGGCTTGATGCCTGCCGTTCTCCCATTTACAAGCATTTCTTTTTTGTCTCTAACAAATTCCGAGAGAATAATGGATTTTCCAAAAACTTCATGATGCTCGTCAATTTTGTCAATAAATGATTCTATAAAATCTTCATATTCCGCTTGATTTTTTTCATTGTTTTCTTTTTTGTTCCACCATTCAGCTAATTTAAATACAATGCCATCTTTGCCTTTTGCTAGGCTGTTAAACAAATTCATCGCCAGCTGGGCTGCCAGCAAAGACGGCTCATACTTAACAGCCAATGCGCCTGCTGCCTTGGCTCCATGCTCAATCAAGCTGCTATCTTCTTGCGGAACAATATCCACTATTGACCTTGCGAGCAAATTGCATCCTTCTTCAAGATATTCTTTGCCAATTTCCGAGTGTTTGTCTTTTTCGTATCGCAATCTGGCTTCCATAAAAAAAGCCATGTTTGTCATCATTATGGAGGCTCTGTGCTGAATTTCTCTTTTTTCATTTTCATTTTCTGCGTATTGTATTGCTCTGTTCAGCTGTTCAATCATCATGCTAAAAGGGTTTTCAAGCATTTTCGGAGAATTTAGCACGCTTATCACTTTGATTTGCGCTTTAATAGAATATGTCAAAGCAGATTCATTGCTCTGCGCTTTTTGAATTTTAGTCAAAACGTTTTCCAAGCCAGTCAAATCCTGAACTTCAGCAATCTCCTGGCTATAGGCGGTCTTTTTTTCAACTTCAACTATATCCATGCGTGGGAATATAGAAAATACTATATTTACAAAATGCCCCCTTCCCCCAAAGCTGATAGATTATGCGCTGGCTTGTGCAAGTTTTTTTTGTTTTTGGGCATATTTTCGAGAATATTTATTTATGCAGGCGGAGCGGACCTGTGGCTGGAAGAGGCTTTGCTTTGGGAAAAATTTAAACCCTTGATTGGAGGCTTTAGCATTTCTGAATATGCTTTGAGGCTTTTCCCATTGCTTGCCGGAATAGCTACGCTTGGCCTT
>WRMM01000126.1 GCA_009777135.1 Candidatus Fibrimonadales bacterium | reverse complement strand
CTTCGCGCAGAAATTGGCGCAACGCAGCTTTCCGTTCGGGATTTTTTGCAGCTAAGCGTTGGGGATGTTATGGTTTTAGATAAACTTGCGCAATCCGATTTGGTTATGTACATAGAAGATCGCCCAAAATTTCTGGGGAAACCCAGCGTTGTAGGCAGAAACAAGTCTTTCCAAATCACAGGCATTATAGACAGAGAGGTGGGCGATGATGATTAAAAGAGGTGCTTATGGCAGATGATGGCGGCATATTAAGCCAAGAAGAAATAGACCTGCTCACCAAGAGTTTGCTTGGCGGTGATAGCGATGCGGCAGCTCCAGCGGGTCCAACTCCTGTTGAAAATACAGCAGAGGCGGCGCGCTCATTCTTCAAAATAATTTGCGAGCAGGCTTCAAGCGTTGTAACAACAGTGCTTTCTCGCGCTGTTGATTTTCAGCTTCAGTGGCTTGTTGCAGGTGAAAACTCCGTTATACCAGACGAGCTTGCAAGCCAAAGTCTCCGCATGGATGTCAACGTTAAAAAAGATATTGTAGGAAAAATGTCTTTTGCCATGAGCAAGCAAGAGGTAGCGACTCTCTCCGACCTTATGCTGATGGGTTCTGGGCACACAGATTACAACGAAGACCATAAAGACGCAATTTGCGAAATAATAAATCAGATCACTGGTTCTTGCATAACCGTAATGGATTCACAGCTCCATTTATCAATGGAATTTGAACAGGTTGCGGTTAACGATTTCTCTGGCAAAAATGATTTTAGCGGTGGCGCAATCGCAACTATTTTGGTTAAGATAGAGGAATTTCCAGACCAAAAAATCTTAATTATTATAGACGATGGCATGCTCTCTGGAATAAGATCGAAGACTGCTTCAAAAGCAGCTGTCTTTAACGCAGATACAAGCCTTGCGAGTCTCGGGCTTTCTTCATCTCCATCGCTTTCGGCAGCAGCTCCTATTGGCGGGTACTCCGAAGGCGGAGTTCCAGTTTCTGCGCCTCAGGCTTTCGCTCCTCACCAGTCAGCGGGAGCATTTGGCTCCACCGGCAACAAGGCTCTTGATTTGCTGATGGACATTGAATTGCCCATAGCTATAGAATTGGGCAGAGCGCAAATGAGTTTAAAAAGAATTTTAGAGCTGGGACCAGGAGCCATAGTAGAAATGGATAGGCTGGCAGGCGAGCCTGTTGACATTTTGATAAACGGCAAAGTAGTGGCGCGCGGCGAAGTTGTTGTTGTTGATGAAAACTTTGGCGTTAGAATTAAAGAGCTGGTATCTCCGGAAGAAAGGCTGAAACTGCTGAGATAATTGAAAATGGACAAAGCGGTTATCATATTAATTCTGCTCATTGGGAGTATCGCTGCTCAAACAAGCGAAGATACTCTTTCTGCGGCGGCTAGGAATGATTCTGCTATAGCTGCGTTTAAGTTTGAAGCCATGAAGCAAGCCTTGGGTGAAAGCTACCAGCCGCAGCCAGCCGCAACGGAGAGCTATAAACCGCCCGATCTCGGAAACATTGCAATTCGCATGACTATAGGGCTTGGCGTTATACTGATACTTTTATACGTGCTTTTTGTTTTGGCAAAAAAAGTTCGCAAAATTGAAAGTCCGGCTTCAAACGACAAGCAATCCGTAATCCAGCTTTTGGATTCCAAATTTTTGGGAGCGGGCAAAACCATATTTTTAATCAAAGCAGGCGCAGAAAGAATTTTGGTAGTAGGCTCCTCCCAAGAAGGCATGCGCACTCTTTCCGAAATTCAAGGCAACGAAGCAAGATACATCATGGAAACCTACGATTCAAAGCCCGTAACAGCCGCCCAATTCTCCGCAACCGTAGACCACCTGCTCCGCAGATTCAGAAGAGAAGGAGGGGGTTGAGAATGCAGCATAACGCTTTAGTTGAGAGTGAAGAGTTGAGAGTTGAGAGTGCCTTCACATATAGCGGTTTTGTTTACAAAAATAACTCTCAATTCTCAATTCTCAACTCTCAACTAGTTATTATATTAGCATTCTTAATACTAAGTGCTTCAGCAGCATTTGCGCAGCCTGCGGCTCCGGATATTCCTTTGCCGCGCGTTACATTTGGCGTTGAAAGGGCTCAAAGCGTAGAAGATGTTTCTGTTGCTCTTGAACTCGTTGCGCTGCTAACCATACTTTCTCTTGCGCCGTCCATAATAATAATGATGACTAGCTTTACCCGCATTGTAATAGTGCTGAATTTTGTAAAGCAGGCTCTTGGAACGCAAAATTCGCCGCCAAACCAAATGGTAATGGGGCTAGGCTTATTTTTGACTTTTTTTATTATGGCTCCAACATTCAACAGAATAAATGATGAAGCCCTGCAGCCATATTTAGCCCACGAAATAAACTATCAAGAAGGCATAGACAAAGCCGTGAAACCCATTCGCGAATTTATGCTGAGGCAAACATCTGAGCAAGATTTAGCTCTATTCATAAGGGCTTCTCGCCAGTCAAATCCGCAAACCATTGACGACTTGAAAATGTGGACAATAATCCCGGCTTTCATAATTTCAGAGCTGAAAACAGCATTTATAATAGGCTTTATGATTTATATTCCGTTTTTGGTTATAGACATGGCGGTTGCTTCGATTTTAATGTCCATGGGCATGATGATGCTGCCGCCAATGATGGTTTCAATGCCTTTTAAGCTAATTTTATTTGTTTTGGTTGATGGCTGGAATTTAATTGTGCAACAATTGTTATTATCTTTCCATTAGCTATGGTAACCGACCTTTTTATAATAGATATTGGGCGCAACGCCATGACCCTCATGCTTTATATGTGCGGACCTATGCTTATATCCGCTCTTGTTGTTGGGCTTGTTATAGCGCTTTTTCAGGCTGCCACCCATATTAATGAAATGACAATGACATTTATCCCTAAAATTTTGACCGTAGTTCTTGTGCTAATGTTCTTTTTGCCCACAATGTTGGCATTATTTAGAGATTTTTTCATAAATTTAATGGCAATTATACCAACTCTTTACCATTAGCGAAAAAATAATATATATTTATATAGCCGGCTCACCCAATAAAGGCCGTTCTAACATATTTGGCTCGTCCAATGCTCCTCGCTAAGGCTTATGCTTAGGCATGTTTCCTTTGAAAAGTCTTAATGAGGGCTAGGCTATCTTTCGCAAAAAAGTAGAAACGAGACTTACGTTGGGTTGAGTTCGGCTTTTCTTTTATACTCATTCCTAATTTCCGTGAAATTCCTTGGATTTTTGCGAAATTCCGCATCATCTTTGCGAATGGAATAAACGCCATTGCTTGAATTTTGAGGCAAAGGCAGGGTTTTGTTTTTCAATTCTTCTATGTTAAAATGTTCGCCAATGGACTTTATAAGCATATTTGCCGCATTTATTTTGGCTTCTGTGCTATGCCCAGCGATGTGAGGAGTGGCAATTTCAATCAAAGGCAGCAGGCTCTCGTCTATATTTGGCTCGTTTTCCCAAACATCAACAACCGCTCCGCCCAAATGCCCGCTTTGCAAAGCCGCCCTCAAAGCCTCGCTATCGCACACCGCTCCGCGGGCAGCGTTTATAAGCCATGCGCCACGCTTCATTTTGCTGAAAAAATCTGCATTTGCTATATGATAAGTGGGATATTTTCCATATTTTTCAAGAGGCACATGCAATGTTATTATATCTGCCTCAAAAACATTGTCGTTCAGATTTTTTGGAGGGTCGCACAGCAAAAGCCTCATCCCTAATTTTTCCGCATTTTTTTTTACGCTGCTTCCAGTTGCTCCCACGCCAACAATCCCAAGCGTAAGTTCGCTTAATTTTTCTGAAATTTGAGCTAAAGCCGCCTCCACATATTCCCCAACGGACTCGGCATTGCTGCCGTGCGCATTTGCCCAAAAAATGCCATTCTTTTCGCAAAACTCGGTGTCTATATGCTCATAGCCAGACGTAACCGTCCCTATGAATTTCACATTTGCGCCCGCCAAAGTCTCTTCGCCATATTTTCTAGTTGAGCGAATAATCAGTGCAACCGAATTTTTCAGCGTTTCTTTTGAAATGTTTTTTGAATCCAAATATTGCACGGCGAAATAGGGTTCAAAAACACCGCGCAATTCTTTTATGCTTTTATCTAGGGTTAGGAGCATATAGGAAGACATTGGGGTAATATAGAAAGCATTTTACGCTCAATCCCTAACGCAACGAACAGATAATCCTGCGTTTGCGCCAATGAAACTTGCTTCCATACCCTCATAATCAGCTCCCATAATCCATGCTCCGAGTTCCGTTGCGCCCCACCAAAAACCGCTTGAACCAGCGCCAATGAAAGCGCGATGGCAACTGCGCCCGTATCCGCCTGGCAATGCTGAAAAACCAAATTCGTCTGTGCCGTTGCCATTGCTATTCCAGCCTGTTTGCGATTTAAATTTTTCGCCAGCAATCTCTTGGCTGCCGGCAGCCCGAATCAAATCATACCAATCCGCATCGCTAGGTAAACGCCATCCATCTGGGCAAGCGCTCATAGCGGCGCACCAGTCATATAATCTGCCATACGCTGCGCAATAAGCATCGTTATTCTCATAGCACCAACTAACGCCGCATGAGTGGTTTGCGTAGCTAAAGTTCTCTGCCATCCATATTCTGTTGCCTATTTTGACCGTGCGATAGCTTTGACCATCTCTTGAATCTGTGAATGATTCATAATTTATATTCGGGTTAAATTGCAAATCGCCAACATCTATGCTATTATTGGTATCTGTGCTGCATCCGGCAAAGAGAATCGCAATGATTAACGTAAATCCAAAAATTTTTATCATTTTTTCTCCTTAAAGTTTGAAGCCTATTCCAACGCTAAATGTAATGCCGTGCCCAAGCAGTGTTGTGCCTTCTTTCCCATCTTGAATTACTGGTCTTACTGCATCGTTCTCCCATTTATTTGCTTGCCTAAAACCATACAGCAGCATAGGCCGAATGAATATGGCATCGTTCACAGCGATATCCATGCCGGTGCCAAACTTGAACCACAATGCGCTGTAGTCGCCGTTAAGTTCCAATTGATAATCAATGCCTGCGGCAGGGAACATGGATATGTTATCGTGCAATTCTATCGGGTATTTGCCCAATATGCCAAGATTGAGGGCAGTGAAGGACCAGTCTCCGCTGGCAAAAGTCAGTCCTATGCCGAATTCGGCGTAAGTTATGTCAAAGAATCCTTTAACACCACCGCCAATCCACGGTGTTTTCATTTCCGTGCCTGGTATTTTTATGTTTTTAATATTAATTTCTGGCATTTTGAATCCGCCGCCAAAGTCGTTAGAAAAGAATCCTCCGATTCCAATACTCGCTCTAGATTTTTGCTTGGGAGCAGATTGTATATCTGGACATGTTTCGCATTCTATTATGGGACATGGTTTGGGTTCGGCAATTTGAATGATTGGTTCTGGCTCTGGTTTTAGAACAGGCACAGATTCAATCAGCATTATTTCTACACGTCGGTTCAGTGCGCGACCCGATGATGTGCTGTCAGGGGATATGGGTTTTGTGGCACTGTAGCTCACGGCAACTATATTCTCTATCGGTATGCCTTTGGAGATGATATAATTTTTAACTGTAATTGCTCGCAAACCAGGTAAAAATTCATTATACTTTGTATCGGTGATAGAGTCGCTATGTCCTTGAATTTCATAGCGCAATTCAGTGTTTTGTTTGAATAAAGCGATGATGCTGTCAAGCGATTCAAGTGAAGATGGCGAGAGTATTACGCTGTTGCGTTCAAAATAAATTGTTTGCAGCAACGTCCGAATTACGGTAGAATCTGGTGCTTCTTCTGTGGTAGCGGTAATGGCTTCGTTTGGTTCGGTATTCAATGCGTTTTCTGCAACCGCAGAGATTGCAACGCATAGCAACACCGATGTTATAATTGATATTTTTTTCATGTTAAGAAATATTTCTCCTTATAATTGTAATTACTCCCACCATGTGACTACAATTCTAGCTTCACCAGAACCGCCGTCTTCACCATTGCCTTTGCCGCCACAACCACCAGTGCCTCCTTTTCCATTAGCGCTACCGCCAATAGTATAATTCGGTTTTATTATAGTAGCCGCGGCCCCTCCAAAGCGACCGCCACAATCACGATCGTGTCCATTGTTGCCATCCCCTCCTTTTACAAATTCCCAACCAGTTCCTAATTCGCTACCATTTTCAGTAACAGTACCGCCGCCACCAGAACCACCTCCTGAGTTCCCACTACCCGCGCCATTACGATTGTGCCCCCCTCTTACACCACCGTATGCCGTAAGGATTTTATTATCCCAACTTACTATTGTGGAATTGCCATTTTTTCCGGCTGTACCT
>WRMM01000125.1 GCA_009777135.1 Candidatus Fibrimonadales bacterium | reverse complement strand
GGATGGTAACGTACACTGTGCGCCTAAGCATTGCCGTCAAAAGCATTGACCCAGCGAAAACAGCTATAATTGAACAAATGAAAAATTACAAAGGATTTATCGTAGTAGAAACAGGAAATTCCATAACTATGCGGATTCCAGCAGAAAATATGGACAGCTTCATAAGCACTGCGAAAACTCTAGGCGAAACGGAAAGCGAAAATAAAATTGGAAAGGACATCACCGACCAATACCGCGATGATGTAATTAGGCTGAACAACCTCAAAAAAGTACGCGACAGATACCTTGAACTGCTCGAACAAGCCGATGCTGTAGGCGATATTCTAAACATAGAAAAAGAACTTGAACGCGTGAATACGCAAATAGAACAGCTGGAAGGAAGAAAAAAATACGCCGAAGAAAGCGTTGCGCTTTCGGACATAACCATCCGCTTCTACGAAAAAGTCAGACTTGGTCCTCTTGGCTGGGTTTTCTATGGTGTGTATCTCGGGATAGCGTGGCTTTTTGTTTGGGATTGATGGGATTGTAATTCAAGGAGAACACAATGGAATACGCATTGAGCAACAGAATGAAAGATGTAAGCGGCAGCGCGATACGCGAGCTGTTCGAGCTGCTGAAAGACCCGGAAATTATATCGTTTGCCGGGGGCTGGCCAACCACGGAGACTTTGCCTGCAAAGCAAGTAGAAAGCATTGTTAAAGATGTTGTTTGCAAATATGGGACAACGCAGGTTTTGCAATACGAATCTTCGCGAGGAAAACCTCTGCTGCTGGAGCGGTTAAAACATTTTCTGAAAGAAAGCAAAGGCTTAACCATGGCAGACGAAAATTTAGTTGTGATTTCGGGCGGTCAGCAGGGCATTGAATATATGTGCAAACTCTTTGTGAATGAGGGCGACACCGTTTTGGTTCAAGACCCAACATATTTGTCAACGCTACAAATTGTGGCAACTTATCAAGGCAAATCAGTAGGAGTTAAAGCAGATGCAAATGGCTTGGACTTGGTTGATTTAGAAGAAAAAATTAAAAAACACAAGCCTAAAATGCTTTATGTGGTTCCAACTTTCAGCAACCCCACGGGCGGCACCTACAGCGTGGAAAATCGCAAAGGTATTGCAGAGATTACAGCAAAGCATGGCGTGCTTGTTCTGGAAGATGATCCATATTCCCAAATCTGCTATGATGGCGAGCATGTTCCCCCAATCAAAACTTTTGACAAAACAGGAAATGTTTTTTACATGGCAAGTTTTTCAAAAATCATTGCTCCATCGCTACGCGTTGCCGTTATCGCAGGCGCAGCTGAAATAATGGGAAGGTTCATTATCGCAAAGCAATCTTCGGATGTTTGCAATTCTTCAATAAGCCAGCTTATTGTCGCAGAATTTTTGCAAGGCGATGTTCTTAAAAAACACATTGAAACCATTATTCCGGTTTACAAAGAAAAGCGCGATAAAATGCTTGACTGCATAAAAAAATATGTGCCAAGCGACTTTGTTTACGATGTCCCAAAGGGCGGCATGTTCATTTGGGGCTATTTCAAAAGCAATCGAGATGTAATGGCGGATTTCAAAGAGATATTAAAAAGCAAAGTAGCCATGCTCCCAGGAACGCACTTTTACGCTGATGGCGGCGGCAAAAACACAATGCGGCTGAATTTCTCCAATGCAAGCCTTGAGCAAATTGAAACAGGAATTAAGATTCTTGGAGATTATTTTACTCACAGACCAGCACAACAGGGATGAGCGTTCCTGGAAATTCTATATTTACTCTAAACAATAGAGCGGAGTTTTTATGAAAAGAAAATCTACCAAGCCGATGGAAAAAAAAGCCAGCACAGCCAAGCCCCAAAGGCTTTCAAAAGCTGGCGAGTGGTTGAGAGACAACCCTAAGGGATTGGGTGGGCGAATATTAGATATGCGAGCCGTAATGAGGTGATATGCGTTATTTTTTAGATACTAATGTTTTAATATTCTATGCTTTGGGTGGTGAGAATTTAGATAGGGAAGTAAAATCAATATTCTATGATTACGAGAATTTGATTTATATCAGTTCCGAGGTTGTGAAAGAAACTATGCATTTAATAAGGTATGAAAAAATTGATGTCAAGCAATGGAAAAAGCCAAACGATGTATGGAACTCCATTGAAGAATGGAATTTTACCGTAGATTATGTTAAAAAGGAGCATATTCATGCTTTGGGAAATCTGGCAATGGCAAAAGACCATAAGGATCCGGCAGATCACATAATAATCGCACAGGCCATAGCAAATAAAATGGCTTTAATAAGCAGCGATCAGCAATTTAAGCATTACAAAAAGCAAGGATTGAATCTCGTTTTTAACAATACTAAGGAAAAGAATAAGGTAGCGAAATAGTTTAAAAACCACCAGCTTTTAGCTGGTGTGTTGTTTTCTATATTCCCCTATAACCAAAAGAAGGAAATTGCACGATGAAAAAACTACTACTAGGCGACCACGCAGTTGCGCAAGGTGCTTACGAAGCTGGCATAAAAGTTGCGGCGGCATATCCCGGAACGCCAAGCACCGAGATAACCGAATATGCGGCGCAATTTGAAGAAATTCGCAGCGAATGGTCGGTCAACGAAAAAGTTGCTTTTGAAGTTGGGCTAGGCTCGTCAATGGCTGGCGGCAGAGCGCTTGTCGCAATGAAACACGTTGGACTGAATGTGGCAGCAGACCCGTTGTTCAGCTTCGCATACTCCGGCGTTAACGCAGGGCTTGTTATAGCGGTTGCAGATGACCCCGGCATGCACTCAAGCCAAAACGAACAGGATTCGCGATACTATGCAATAAATGCCCACGTTCCCATGCTTGAACCAGCCGATAGCCAAGAAGCAAAAGACTATACCATGCTTGCGTTTGAGCTAAGCGAAAAATACGACACGCCCGTGATAATCCGCTTAACAACACGCATTGCACACAGCCGTTCCTTTGTTGAAATTGGTACCCGAAAAGAGTTTGACCGCGAATACGTGCCCGATATACGCAAATACGCTCTTGTTCCGATGAATGCGCGAGGCAGGCATATCAAGGTCGAAGAACGCGAAAAACAGCTTGCAAAAGATGTCAACTCGTTTGACATAAACAAGGTTGAGCATGGCACAAATAAAATTGGCATTGTTTGCGCAGGCAGCATTTACCAATATGTCAAAGACGCATTGCCAGATTACTCGGTTTTCAAACTTGGGATGGTATATCCTCTGCCAATTGAAAAAATCAAAGAATTTGCTGATAATTGCGATGATGTGATTGTTATTGAGGAACTTGAACCCTATATAGAAAACACGCTGAAAGCAAACGGAATTAAATGCCACGGCAAAGAATTGACTGGCTTGCAAGGGGAACTTTCGAGCGAAAAGATAAAAGAAATAATTTTGGGCGAAAAAATCACAACGCATATTGAGCAAGTCCCTGTTCGCCCTCCGGTTATGTGCGCGGGTTGCGCTCATCGTGGCGTATTTTATGTTTTGAATAAACTTAAACTTATTGTAACAGGCGACATAGGCTGCTATTCGCTTGGGTGCGCGGAGCCGCTAAACGCAATGCACTCCCTTATTTGCATGGGCGCAAGCGTATCGGGCGCGCATGGAATGGAAATGGCAAAAGGCAAAGACTATTCCAAAAAAAACATTGCGGTAATAGGCGACTCCACATTTGTTCACAGCGGAATAACAGGCTTAATAGATGCCGTTTACAACAAGTCCAATATAACCGTGCTGATTCTTGACAATTCAACAACCGGAATGACCGGGCATCAGGAGCACCCCGGCACAGGCAAAACAATCAAAAATGAACAAACCCACGCTCTTGATTTTGCAGCACTCTCCACCGCTTGCGGCGTTAAAAATGTCGCAGTAGTTGACCCTTACGATTTGGAAGCGGTTGAAAAAACAATCAAAGAGCAGCTTGAAAAAGACGGCGTTTCAGTAATAGTTGCAAAGCGGCCTTGCGTGTTGCTTGACAAAGCCCCAAAGCTGGACTGCGTTGAAATTGAAGGTTGCAAAAAGTGCGGTATATGTTTAAAGCTTGGCTGCCCTGCGATTAGAAAAAACGAAGATAAAAGCGTTTCGGTTGATTCAACGCTTTGCATAGGATGCATGATTTGCGAAAAAGTTTGCAAATCGGGTTCAATTAAAAAAGTTGCGGGAGGTTCAAAATGAAACTTAATATTTTAATAGTAGGCGTTGGCGGCCAGGGAACCTTGCTAGCAAGCAAAATTTTTGGAAACTACGCAATGCTCATCAACAAAGACTGCAAATTGTCCGAGGTTCACGGAATGAGCCAACGCGGCGGAAGCGTTGTGACTTACGTGCGTATTGCGGATAAAGTTTACGGTCCCTTGATTGACAAGAAGCAAGCCGATGTGATTATTGCATTTGAAGAACTAGAAGCGCTCCGGTGGGCTGGGTACATAAAAGACGATGGCTTGATTATAGTCAATCAGCAAAACCTGTATCCAATGCCCTGCATCATTGGCAAAGCCGATTACCCAACGGACATATACGAAAGATTGTCCAACTACAAAGCATCTGTTCACAAAATAAACGCGCTGGACATTGCCGCTCGTCTTGGCAATCTCCGCATGACCAACATCGCCGTCCTCGGCTTTGCCTGCGCCATTCTGAAACTCGACAAGCCAACATTTATTGAGGCGATTAAGCAGAGCGTTTCCGCAAAAACGCTTGAGGGGAATTTGAAGGCATTTGAGGAGGGGTTTGGGAGCGTTTAATTGTCTGAACCAGACGCCCCCACGCTTTGCATTCGCTGGCGAACAGCCAAAGGCTGGTCATTTGCGATACTCATTTAAACAATTCATCGTGAGAGCCAACTCTCTGCAAAATCAGTTCCTTTTCGTAAATTTTGTAAAGCAATAAAAAATCAGGTTTCCAAGTTATATGCAATTCTCTATAACCTGAATAATTCCCAAATAAAGCGTGGTCTTTATGTTTTTCTGGAATTGGCTCTTGTTTAACCAATTTTTCAATTATTTTTTTTGCCAGATTTTATATAATTTTCTGTCCATTTGAACGCTTCAATCGTTTCATCATTTGGAATGCTTTCTCGTTTCTCCAAAGCAACAGGAAACGGTATTCCTCTATGAAAAACAACCCCCCCGCTATACCTAAACATCATAAAAATCAGCATTGCGCCAAAACCTTCGGATAGGTTCAGGCTTTGCGAGAGCATTGTGTATGTAAGACGGTGTGCCTTCTTATTTTCTAAATTTCGGCAATGGCTAAAAATATAGTTCAAAAAAATCTTTTGCCGAAATTGATAGCGTTAAATTATTTGCTCAAGTGGCAAAAATAATTGAGAAACGTAAATACAAAGCAATGGTCAATGCCAATTGTGAAGTTGTGATAATGCATTGGGAAATTGGGCGTTATATCAATTCTTTTGTTCTTGATTTAAAAAGAGCTGAATATGGCAGGCAAATTATTGCGACACTGTCGCAACAATTGGCAAAAAAATATGGAAATAGCTTTGAACTAACTAATTTACGCAGAATGATGCGTTTTGCCGAAAATTTTACAGATGGTAAAATTGTGGCGACACTGTCGCCACAATTAAGCTGGTCGCATTTTAAAGCGTTTGGTTGCCGTGGAATTGAAGGTTGGCAAATTTAAACCTATATATACAGGTCAAATGCGTTTTTATTTGAAATGGCTAAATCGCTACGAAAAGCAGGCGGATGAGAATGTGCCGATTGGAATAATACTTTGCACAGAGGCAAGCAGAGAGCAAATTGAGCTTATGGAACTGGACAAAGAAGGGATAGCCGTTGCTGAATACTGGACTGATTTGCCGTCAAAAGCGGAGTTTGAAAGGAAGATTGGCGAGATTTTGGTAGAGGCAAAGGAGCGTTTGGAACGTAGAAAATTGTTGCCAAACGCTCAAGTACAAAAGGAAATAGAGTATTTTTACGAGCCACGGGATTGATGACTTAAACAATCCCCTCACGAGTGGCTTGCTTTTGCGTTAGTTGCGTTACCGCGCCACTTTGTATGTGTTGCCGCCTACTTGCCTTTTGTCTGAACCCCGATGACCCCGATTATCCGATTTTCCCGATTTACCGCATAGGTTATAGAGTAAACGCTGATTTACTCGCTTGGGTATGGGGTTTGGGGTATAGGGTATGGAATTATACCTAAACATCATGAAAATCAGCATTCCGCCGATGATGACGATGGAGAGGATGAATATGGATTCGTCTATTGTGAAGCTCGTGGGGTCTATGTAGCTGATGTAGTACAGTACTCCTTGGCTTACTATTTGAATAGTGGAAAAAAGCTTCTGGCAAAGAATATGGTGTTAACGGCAAAGCACAGGATG
>WRMM01000124.1 GCA_009777135.1 Candidatus Fibrimonadales bacterium | reverse complement strand
CGACTAAATCAGCAATTACTATATTTATTGTTGGGAGTTAACTTTAACCCATGAGGTAAAAATGTTTACAAAAATGTTTGCGGTTTCGCTAAACAAGTTTGAAATTAATAAAGGCGCAGAAAAATTTTTGGAAATTTCAGGAGCGCCGTCATGGATAGATATTATTGGCAAAATTAAAGGAAGCGGCAGACATTTTGAACGAAGCAACTTTTAAGGCGCAGAAGTAATGCAGCAAAATAGAGTTTTTATTTTTGAATCGGGGTTTCCAGGATTTAAGGGGCTTCGCAAGTTTCGTTTGGAATGGGACGAATCAATGGCTCCGCTTGAATGGCTTGTTAGCGCAGACGATCCGGATATTCGTTTTGTTGTTGTCAACCCAATGATTTTTAGACCTGATTACGCTCCTCGCTTGACAAAGGAGCACATGAAGGCGCTGCGCATCAACAAAAAAGAAGATTTGCGCATTTTAGTTATAGTTTCTTTGAACGAAGATTATGAGATGTCAACGGCCAATCTTGCCGGCCCCTTGATGTTCAATGTAAATGAGTACAGGGCTGTTCAAATTTTATTGGACGACGGAGTATATTCCCACAACGAGCTTATTTTTGCAGAGGAGGAGACATGCTGATACTCTCCCGCAAAGTTGGCGAAAGCATTCAAATTGGCGACAACATAAAAATTTTGATAGCCGACATGGACAGCAAAGGTTTTGTTAAAGTTGGCATTGAGGCTCCAAAAAACATTACTGTTCATAGAGACGAAGTTTATAGAAAAATAGCAATAGAAAACAGAGCAGCTCTGCAGCGCAAAGATGAAAAAATTCTAGATTTGCGCGACTTGGCAAAGAAGCTGAGAGAGAAAAACAAAAAAGCATAATATGCAAGAATTCACCTCTCCAAGCATCCAAAAACTGTTTGCCCAGCTAAACCAGCGCGAAATCCCAAACGCTGATGAATTGCGAAAATGGATTTTGGAATGGAGCGATCTTGCATCCGTTTTGGCTGAGGAGAGTGCGCGGCGCTACGTTGCAATGACCTGCGACACTAAAGACCAGCAGGCGGCGGCAGCTTATGAATTTTTTATCGCAAACATAGAACCAATTATTTTAGAAGAAACGGAAAAATTGCAAAAGAAATTAATTGCTCACAAAAATCTGAGCGACTTGGAAAATGAATATGGAAACTGGTTCAAAGCGGTACGCACAGATTTGGAGCTTTTTAGAGAAGAAAACATACCGCTGGAAACGCAGATAAACTTGGAAATTCAAAAATACCAGAAAATAACTGGAGCAATGAGCGTTCAATACAAAGGCGAAACAAAAACCATGCAGCAGATGAGCCCCTACCTGCAAAGCCAAAGCAGAGAAGAACGCAAAGAAGCATGGAAACTTCTCACAGAACGCCGGCTGCAAGATGCCGAGGCTCTAGACACCGCCTTTGACAAATTATTTTCGCTGCGAATTCAAGCCGCAAAAAATACCGGGCATAAAAACTACCTAGACTACATTTTCAAAGCCAAGCACCGCTTTGACTACACCCCGCAAGACTGCAAAAATTTTCACGAATCCATAGAGAAAATAATTTTGCCGCTTCAAAAAGAAATTCTCCGCCAGAGAGCAAAAAAAATGGGCATGGCAAAACTGCGGCCTTGGGACCTTAGCTGCGACCCTCTTGGACGCCCAGCTCTGAAACCCTTCAAAACCGGAGCAGAGCTGATTTCAAAATGCGGAAATTTATTCAGCCGCCTCAATCCGCAATGGAAGGAATGGTACGGAATTTTGGCAAAAGAAAATCTGCTTGATGTGGAGAGTCGCTTGGGAAAGGCTCCGGGCGGCTATCAAATATCTTTTGACAAAGCTAGAGTTCCTTTTATTTTTATGAATGCCGCTGGCACAAACCAAGATGTTTACACGCTTCTGCACGAGTGCGGCCACGCTTTTCATCAGTTTGCAATGGCGGAGCAAGAACTTTTTGCCTACAGAGATATACCATCTGAATTTGCGGAAGTTGCAAGCATGAGCATGGAATTGCTTGGCGCAGAAGATTTATCGGATTTTTACAGCAAAGAAGATTTTCAGCGCAGCCGCATAGACGCTTTGCAAGACATAATTTCGCTGTTCCCCTGGGTTGCAATCATAGACGCATTTCAGCACGAACTCTACGCTCGTCCCAGCCACACAGCAAAAGACCGCAAAGAAATCTGGCTCTCCTTGCAAGAGCGTTTTGACAGCGGAGTTGACTGGACAGGCTTGGAAAAGGCTCGCTCATATTTATGGCAAAAACAATTGCATCTTTTTGAAGTTCCGTTTTATTATGTAGAATACGGAATTGCGCAACTAGGTGCTTTGCAAATTTACGCCAACGCAAAAAAAGACCCAAACCTTGCAGTGCAAAATCTAATCAAAGCAGAGAAACTAGGCTCCTCCAAGCCCTTGCCCGAACTTTTCAGCACCGCCGGCATAAAATTCGACTTCAGCCCCAAAACCATAGAACCGCTTGCTGGAATTATTTTTGATGAATTAACTGCAGTTGAGAGTTGAGAATTGAAAGTTGAGAGTTTAGATATAACAGCTGAGCAGTGTCCTATGACTTTTGTTAGGGTTAAGGTTGCTTTGCATGAGCTTTTGGAGGGAGATGTTTTGGAAGTGCTTTTGCGCGGGGAAGAGCCTTTGAGAAATATTCCGGCCGCTTTGGAAAAAGAAGGGCATAAAATTCTGGCTATTGAACGCTTAAACAATGATTTGCATAAAATTATTGTGCAAAAGTAATTTATAGTAAGCAATGATTAACTCAATGTTTGGGAGTAGGGAGTAGAATAAGCTTCCAAAGGGGGCTTGTTTTTTACGAATTATCGCTCGACAATTTTTTATATTTTACAAAATGTATAAGCATACTTATACAAAATGTATAAATATGCTTGAAAAAAGGTGAAAAATGGGCTATATTTGCAGAAATATGCTAAAAAAGCTGGAAAATACGGTTGAAACTTTTTCTGCCGTATATCTCAGCGGGGCACGTCAATGCGGGAAATCTACGCTTGTCCGCAATATTGGAACGCCAGATATGGTGAATTACATCACTTTTGACACAACTGCCATTATGGTTGCCGCTAAAAAAGATCCGGAAGCGTTTATTTCAAACCTGCCAAAAGACAAGCTGAACATAATTGACGAAATTCAGCGAGTTCCGGAAATATATTTGAAGCTTAAAAAAAATATTGATGATAAAAGATTTGAAGGCAATGGCAAAACATTGTTTCTTATGACTGGTTCAGCTAGCATACCAGCCTTGTCTGAATTGGCAGAACCTATGGTAGGCAGGATGGCAGTGCTAACTCTGTATCCATTTTCAATAGCGGAAATGCATAATACTGATATAAATTTTATAGCTAGGATTTGGAATGATGATTTGTCTATAAAAAATTATGAACGCATAGATTTAATTGATTTGATAACAAAAGCTACTTTCCCAGAAATCGCGCTTGCCCAAAGCATTGACCGCAGTATTTGGTTTGATAGTTATCTCACCACTATTTTGCAAAGGGATGCGGTTGAGTTTGCAAAAATTCGCAAACCGGAAACTATTTATCAGCTTCTCGTGTCTTTGACAAGCAGAGTTGGAAGCTTAATTAAAAACGAAGATATAATGAAAGATATTGGCATGAACCAAATCACTTTTGAGAAATACAAGTCTTTTTGCAATGCTGCATTTATGACTTTTGAAATTCCATCTTGGTCAAAGCCCAATAAACTTGGCAAGCGTTTTGTGAAGAGCAAAAAAATATATTTTACAGATACAAATTTTCTGTGCTTTTTAATGCGACGTGATATTAGAGAGGTTTTTGAAAAAGACAAGCCATTAATGGGTCATTTGTTTGAAAATTTTATTGCTACGGAAATTATGAAAGCAACCAGCGTTTTGCCGGGTAAATTTTATGTATCGCATTTTAATCCAGTTAGAGGAGATGGCAAAGAAACAGATTTTGTGATAGAAAACGACAAAGGCGAAGCGATAGCAATTGAAGTGAAACTAGACTCCTCATTGGATGCCAAAGATTTTAAGAATCTTGAATTGTGCCGCGATACAATAGGCGATAAATTCAAAAGAGGCATAGTGCTTTACACCGGCGAAGCCGCCGTACCATTCGGCGATAGACTGTGGGCAGTGCCTGTGGGTTGTTATTAAAAAGAAAAATGTGTGAGCTATAAGGGCAAGCTCCCCCAGCGGAGTAAATACGTTTTCTATATTCTTTCTATGCTCAATACCACAGAAAATCTTTTAAAAGCCATAGAGCTTGGCGAAGATACATATCTGGAATTAAAAGATTTGCGTTTTGATGGGAATCAAGTTGGCGAACCGCATAGAAATTCCATGGCGGATGAATTGGCTGCTATGGCTAATAGTTTGAACCAAGCAATAAGAAGCAATTTTGACGAACAAGCCGTAACCTTTGCTTCGCGGGATTGTTTAAGCAAGTCTCTGTGGGAAAAATTTAGAACACCGCTTTCGCCAAAAGATGATGAGGAATTTTTATTAAAACTGAAATTGCTAACTCGAGACGAAGAAAGCAATATAACGCCAAGCGTAAGCGGAATTCTTTTGGCTACAAAAGCGCCTCAGGAATTTTTGCCAAATGCCTATATTCAATGCGTTGCCTACAACGGCACAGAACGCAAATCTAATCCTATGTATCAAATTGACGCAAAAGATATTTTTGGACCGTTAGACGAGCAAATTATCAGCGCATATAAATTTGTAAAAAGCAACACTAAAATCAGGGCATTCAAAAATCCAGGCAGAGTTGATGTTCCGCAATACGCTCCGCAAGCCGTTTTTGAAGCGATTGTGAACGCTGTTGCCCACAGAGATTATTCTATTCAAAGTTCAAAAATCAGAATCCACATGTTTTCTGACCGCTTGGAAATTTTCTCGCCCGGAACAATTCCCAACACCATGACCATAGAAAGTTTGGCTCTGCGTCAAGCATCTAGAAATGAACTGATTGCCAGCTTGCTGGCACGCTGCGCCGTGGTAGACTTTGAGGAAATTGCCGGCTACAGAAGTTTTTTGATGGACAAACGCGGCGAAGGAGTGCCGATTATACTTTCAGAAAGCCAAAAGCTATCTGGCCGCTTGCCCGAATACCAGCTAATAGACGATTCCGAATTAAAGCTGACTTTGTTTGCTGAGGGTGGCGGATAAAATCGTCCTTTTTCTTGAAAAATAATCTATATTTGTCCATATATGACTTTTGTCGGCAAAATATCAAGCAAATTCACAGAGCTTCCAGCAGAGGCTCTTGCGTTTGTATATTGCGCTGCACAAATGGGCAGTAATTTTGCCCCCCCCCCCCCCCCCCAATGAACACCCCGTGATGAAATCGTGCGGTTTCCAACCCTCAACCGACCGCAAATCACTCTCTGGCTGAGCGACTGTGCCCGGCTTCATCCACAGGGTTCGCGTTTGTTTTTCACTGACGGTCCAGAGCAACTTTGGCACGCAATGCACCCATTTGGCCTTTACCAGGGTCCAAAACCAGCACCTCTGTTGCTTACAACTGCCTTGGTCAGCCTGCCTGTCTGTCCCCTGATTAAATCAATATTGTATAAGCAGAAAGCGACTGATGGATACGGTGAAACGTCAATTGAACACGTCACTGAAGGTCACACAATCATCGCCCTAACCATTAACAAACCCAACATGGCGTCTGTGCGAACTTGGGTATGAATCTACTGGAGCTGTTCATTAAAGGGGCTTACTGTGCCCAAAGCTGCAATGTTCCGATCACAAGTACTGGCAGTACAGTGCCATATGTAAGGAACAGCCTGCTGTAACATGTATGTATGTACGTACGTGCTATAGCTGCAAATTACGTGTCGTGTGCGTACCGACGACAACATAACAGGTTGCTTTAAGTGGCATTCAGAACATTGTTTGTTTAAGACAGACCGGCATAACGCGGGGAAAGCACAAAATATTCTCACCTGCACTAAAAGACTGCATTTCTACATGAACACATTAATTTAAGAATTTCCTCCAATAAATTCCATATTTAATTGAACAAGACGTGTGAAAGACGAACAGCAAGAACTGAGAAATGTGTTGTGGTGTGGAACTTCTGCGAGTGGAAAAACTGGACAAAATACAGACGTAGAAACTGTATCAATTTTGGGCTGGGAAAGTTCATCAGGGCTCATATTGCCAGTGCGATTAAATGGAGGCGAATTACAAAGGAGAGACATTAGGCTAGCTCAGTAAACGTAGGCACGCAGCAGTTGAAAAATGCGAACAAATTTATGGTGAGGAAACTTCAAGTGACGGGGCATCGTGACGACAACAGAGATTTTACTGACATCTGTTGTTTCAATTTAACTGGATTCCTTAAAGGTGGGGAGTCGTTTTCCTTATATGTACACAGCTGCC
>WRMM01000123.1 GCA_009777135.1 Candidatus Fibrimonadales bacterium | reverse complement strand
GTGATTCCATTGGCCTCGCGTTCCTTCTGTTTCGCCTCTGCTTTGCCCGGTTTCGCTTTTGCGGCCGCTAGGAGTTGCATATTCAGGCAAATAGCTCCAAGCGCCTTTGTTTGTTCCAATCCAAATTGCGCCCTTTTCTGAAACCGTTATGCCATGAACTTCGTTGTTTTCAAAGCGAATCTGCTCCCATCTTCTCAAATTAAAATGCGAAAGCCCTTCGTTATGCACAGACCACACGCGCCCAGAACTATCTATGGCGATGGTTTTTGGAGACAAATCCATAATTCCGTCTTGAAGAGTGAATATGACCCACGCATCTTTTTCATCGTCTTTTTGCTTTGGAGTCAGCCGTGCAATGCCTGCGCCTTCAACGCCAACGTAAAGTTCTTTGCGCATTTCGTGCCAAGCGATAGAGGTTATCTTTTGAGAAGGCAAAACTGAGCCTCTTTGCTCAAACACTCCATTTCTGTAAGCGAAAAGCCCGCTGTCCGTTCCAATCCAAAGCGTTGCGCCTTGATTTGCAAACGCAGTAATTCTGCGCGCTCCAAATTCATTTGTAAAATCCTTGAAGCCCCTGCCATTAAAGCGGAACAAGCCCTTTGTTGTTCCCACCCAAAGATTTTCCGTTCGCATCTCGTAAAGCAGCGCAGTAACCGTATCTTTAATCATTATTGAAAAAGGAATTTTCACTTCAATCAAACGCTCTTCTTCGCTAGTTGTTTTTACCCCATTGTAATTGCGCACCACGCCAGAAATAGAATCCAAAGAAGTTTCCGAGCCAATGAAGGTCCGCACAACATCTCTGAGCCTTGCGTTTCCTTCCAAAGGAATGGTTATATCATCTCGCCAAACCAAGCCGTCATAATGCAAAATACCTTCCGCTGTTCCAGCCCAAACCTCGTTCCGCGTTAAAAAACCTCTGCGATTGCGTGCGGCAAATGCTGTGTAAAATTGACCTTGTGACGATTGCTCCTTAGACAGTTCCCATTCATTTGCCAAAGGACCAAAAGCCAAACCCACAGGATTGTAATAAAGCGTATTAGCATCGTCGGCGCGAGCCACGCCAGATTCACCCATGCCGAGCTGACGCGCTCCCACAGGCATTTCAAGGGTTACCACTGCAGCCGCTCTGGAAAAAGCCAGAGACGAAAGCAGTAAGAGAAGACTAGCCGCTAACTTGAACATTGAAAGTTTTACCGCCAACGTTAACGCTGTAATTAACGGTTCCGGTAGCAGGCGCTAGAGACGCTGCTGAAGCTGCAGGAGCAGCAGTCGGTGCTTCTTTCTTTTTTGGAACGGAAACTCTTGCCTTGCCCTGCAATAGGTCAAGACCTTTGTTGCCGCCTTTTGTTGCCATTGCGCCGATTATGAAAAGGTTCTCATCGGTAACAGGCAGGTTGTTCTCTTCCAAAACTTTTTTTGCTTTTGGAATGCCTGGTTCCAAAACATCCAAAGGATTGCCTGTGAACACGGGTTTCTTCATCTGCTCGCTTGCAATTTTCACGATTTCCGGATCCGGCTCTCTTGGGGTTTTGCCCAAATAGCCTAGAACCATGTTGCCATAGCCGTCGGTGATTTTTTTCCAATTGCCTTGAACGGTATTTGTGTAAGCCTGCTGAAAATAGAATTGCGAAACAGGAGTAACGCTTGAGCCAAAGCCGCCGCGAGCCACGCATTCCGCCATGTTTTTGATAACCTGGGGGTAGAGGTGGAAGGTCTTTGTGTCTCTCATCATCAGCGTGTTGGCAGTCAAGGCTCCGCCTGGCATTGGGCTGAAAATCACTTCGGGTTCTATAGCTGAAGCCTCGGGTGGAAACTCGTAATCTTTAAAGCATTCCTTTGCAACCTGGTTTGCTTCCATGATTTTTTCAACGTTGATATCCAAAGTATATTCGGTGCCTTTCAAAGCGTGCCACATGGAGAATAAATCAGGCTGCCCCGTTCCGCCGCTTAGCGGTGAGCGGCCGCAGCAAATGCCGTCTGCGCCAGCTTCTATTGCAGCTACATATTGGGCAACGCCTGTTCCGCATGTATCGTGCGAGTGTACGCGAAGCTCTACTTTGTCGCCCAAAAGTTTGCGCGCGCCTTTGAAAGTGTTGTAAACCTTGCGAGGGTTTGCCGTTCCGCTTGCATCTTTGAAGCAAACGCTGGTGAACGGAACGCCAGCATCCAAAATCTTTTTCAGGGTTTCAATGTAAAACTCTGGTTCGTGCGCTCCCTTGCCTTCGCATCCGCGAGGAAGTTCCATCATTGTTACCACAACCTCGTGTTCCAAGCCTGCATTGGTGATGCACTGGCCGGAGTAAATCAGGTTGTTCACATCGTTCAAAGCGTCAAAGTTGCGAATGCGGGTCATGCCGTGCTTTTTGAACATCTTGGCATGAAGGTCTATCATATCCCTAGGCTGTGGCTCCAAAGCCACCACATTTATACCGCGGGCAAGGGTCTGCAAACGGATTTTAGGTCCAACGGCTTTGCGAAATGCGTCCATCATGTCAAAGGCATCTTCGTTGCAGTAGATGATTGGCGCTTGAAACCTTGCGCCTCCGCCTGCCTCGAAATGCTCAATTCCAGCATGAACAGCCGCTTCCAGAGCGGGAATAAAATCTTTGGTTAAAACTCTGGCTCCAAAAATAGATTGGAACCCATCGCGAAAACTAGTATCTTGGAAAAGGATTTTCTTCATGGAGATAATGTAGAAAAAAATTAACCCTTGCCATACTCCCAAAGCAGCTTTGCTGCATTCTTAGAAGCGCGGCTCAAAAACGTGTTAAAATCGTGCTCATTGCCCTCGCCTTTTGCCGGCACGTCAGACAAACTCCTTATTATGGCAAAGGGAATGCCAAAACTGCTGCAAACCACCGCAATGGAAAAAGCTTCCATTTCCACGCACAGAACTCTATTGCCAAAACGGCGCTGAATTTCGCGTACCTGCTCCTCGCGGCAAATAAAAGCCTCAGACGAGCCAACAGTGCCAACATGAGCAGCAGCCAAGCCCTTTGAAGCCTCAATCAGCTTTTCTCTCATTTTCTCATCGGTGAAATAAGACTTGGGGCAGCCCAAAACTTGGCCATATTCAAAGCCCAAAGCGGTTAAATCCACATCTAACGCCACAACCTCGTTTGGAATAACCACGTCCAAAATTTTCTGCTCTGCCTGCAAACCGCCTGCCGAGCCTACATTTATCACCTCGTCGGGCTTAAATTCCCTTATAATCAAAGCGGCATTCATAGCGGTATTCGCTCTGCCAACTCCAGAAAGCGCAAGAACAAACTTAATCGCATTCAGCTCAAAAACATAGATTTGCATTCCGCAAAAATCCGTTTTGCTCGCTGCAAGCCCAAACGCTTCCAAAACAGCATCCAATTCCTGCTGCATAGCGGCTAAAATAGCAATAGTTTTCATAGTTCTCCTTTCACTTCTAAATTAGAATATTAAATGCTGATTTACTTGCTTGGGACAAGGGACAAGCGATGTGCAAATCTACGTTATTTGGGACATGATTTTTAAATAATCATGTCCCATGTCCCAGCAAATGTAGCTCCACATGTCGCTTGTTCCATGCTCCAGAGCATTAAGTTTGACTTAATCAGCATTTACAATATACTCTTTTAGCCGCTATATGGTAAAATTTATTTTCTTCGGGGCAATAACCTGTTAAAAGCTTTCCATAAACGCAGCCTGTGTCCAAGCCTTTTGCATGCGGAAAATCTATAAGCCCATTCATTGCCCAATGCCCAAAAATAACCAAACGTTCCTTGAAGGCAGTCTGCTCATACCATGGCTTTTCATTCCACAGCCTAATGCTCAAAATGTTTTTTGAATTCATTTCTTCCAATGCGCTTTTTTCCGGCTCAAGCCCGGCATGCAGCAAAAGCACCTTGCCCGTATCTCGCCACAATGGAAATTTGGAAACAATGCCCGCCACCAGTTCGGGGTTTTTAGCGCTATTCAAAAGCTTATGCTCTTTTGGGGTCAGCTCTGCTTCATTCTTTTTCAAAGCAAGCAAAAATTTTGCCTCATGGTTTCCCATAACGCATTTTATATTATGTTTTTCAACAAACTTCAAGGTAGCCAGAGTATCAGGCCCTTTATTTATCAAATCGCCTACTTGGTAAATATCATCGCTGGCATTGGGAGAAAATTTCTCAACAAGCTCCGCAAGTTCCTCCACACAGCCATGAACATCGCCTATGAAGAAAGTCCTTGACATATTAATTAAGAATTAATTATTAATTGATTTCCAGAATTAGGTCGCCGCGCATCACGGTTTGGCCCGGCTCTATTTTTACGGATTTGATTTTTCCGTCGCAGGGAGCCAATATTTCGTTTTCCATTTTCATGGCTTCTAGAATGCCGAGCAGCTGACCTTTTTTTACCACCTGGCCAGGCTTTGCCTGCAAGCTGGAAATTTGCCCCGGAAGCACCGCGGTTATTGTTCCGCTGGATACTTTTGCCGTTTTTTCTGCACCGCCATAGTGCGAGCTGTCTATTTTATTGACATCAACGCCATAACGGGTCCCGTTTATTTCAACAGAATCCGGAAAACCATTGCTTTTTTTGCGCACAACAATTGACAAAACCTTTCCGTTCACCATAACAAGCCTAAGCGAGCCATCGGGCCAGGTTTCCAGTATGCGAACCTTGGAAAGGTCTTTTTCTTTTCTGATATCGAAATCCGAGCGCAAACTAGCGATTTGCGGAATATCGAATACATTCTTCTGATTACGTGTTCTGACTGTGCATTTCATAGCTGTAATTTAGAAAATACTAAAACTCAAATGGAATTTGATGCTGGATTTGAGCGAATTGCGCTTAACGACCCTGCTGCCGTGGCTTTTTTAGTCAGCATTGCCTTATATTCACATTGACAAATAATATTTATTTTTCTATATTATCTAGCAATATGAAAAACTGGCTGGAATATTCCGAAAATCTGCTTAAATTAGGCGAGAGCGTAAGCGGCGTGCTTTCGTTGATGGAGCTTTCTTCTGTGTTCAATGAAAGTTCCAAAATCTCCTTGCATGGCATAATAAACAAATTTATAAAAGCTGGAATTTTAAAAAGATATTGCAGGGAAATTTACACGCTTGCCAATTTTGATTATTTGGTGCTTGCCGCCAAGGTTCGGCAGGATTCTTGCGTATCGCTAGGCTCCGCTCTTGCAATGAATCGCTTAATTGGCACGGAAAGCCCTTTCCAAATTTTTTGCGTTACTCAAACAAAAGCTGCGGAATACAAAGGCATGCCGAACATATCTTATTGCAAACTGGCAAAAGAGCTTTGCTTTGGTTTTAAGGCAAACGAAAAAGGCGTTTTGATTGCCAAGCCAGAAAAAGCAGTGCTAGACACGCTTTATTTTTATTTGCGTGGGAAAAGTTTTTATTTCAACATATTCAGCGATATAAATTATGCTTTATTAAATAAAAATAAATACTTCGCATATTTGGATCGCTATAATAATCCTAAATTTAAAACTTTTGCGGAGAGATGTTTTTATGAAAAATTTTAGAAACACAGAAGAGCTTTTAGCTTGGGTTATAAACTTTTTTGCTGCAGAATTTGGCAACAGCGCCATTCTCCGAGGTGGCATGGCTCTCAGATTGCTTAACAGCCCTCGTTACACAAACGATATTGATTATGTATTTGTCCCTTTTACTTCAAAAAAAGATTTAAAACCTTTGATTGAGAAAAAATTGTCAAATATTCAAGGACTTAATTTCAGCATAGCTTTAAATTCAAAAGTTATGAATATAAATATCAATTATCTTTCTCAGTCTTGCCAAATTGAAATAAATGTTGAAAGCAAATGCGAATCGCTTGCAATGTCTTCTTCGCCTATAGCTTCGCTTTATGGGATGCCAGCGAAAATTGTTAGGATTGCGGATTTGCCAGTTGCGTTTGCGCATAAGATTGCAGCGTGGAATGAGAGAGAATTGCTAAGAGACTTGTTTGATATTTACCAGTATAAAACAATTTTAAGAGTGGAGCCGAATTTGGAAATTTTGCAAAAAAGGCTTGCGAAAGTTCGTGCCTATCCCAAGGCAAAGCCTGCGAAAAATTTAAAATCGTTAAAGGAAAAATTGCTTGAAACAGCAAATGAGCTAAATGAGCAGAAAATTCAGGAATTAAAGCCTTTGCTGCCAGAGGCAGAGTTGGCTGGGCTTCATTTGAGAATAGCAGCAGCGATAAGGGAAATCATATAATTTCGCAAACGTCAAGCTAAAATCGTAAATTTATGCTCCAATATGGAATAATTGGCAATAATAGCCATGTTTATTTTTTTGCAAATGATGATTAATTCAAACTTAATGCTCTGTAACATGGGACAAGCGGCATGCGAAGCTACATTGGCTGGGATATGGAATATTTGCATAACCATTGTTAATTATTCATTCTTAATTATCTTATTCTACTCCCCACTCCCTACTAGCCACTCCCCAGC
>WRMM01000122.1 GCA_009777135.1 Candidatus Fibrimonadales bacterium | reverse complement strand
AAAAGCAATGTCGTTTATCCTTTCCATGAACAGGACATCTGATAGGGTTATTATTTCTATCTCCGTGTTTTCAGGATAATTCTGTCCGCTCACTGCGTTGTAAAGTTCAAGCAGTTTTTCCTTTTCGCTGAACAGCAATGTGAACACACTGTTCTTGAATTTGCGGTTTGTGTTGGTTTCTCCCATTTTTTTCTCCTATTTTGGGTTTGTCTATTCCTTAGACGGAAAAAAGGGCAAAAAAAATTTTAAAAATTCAAAAATATGCAATTTTGCAAACAAATGTTGACGTATTTGGCGATTTTTATTCAAAAATGCAGATTTACGTTGTATTTTGTCTGAACCAGAATTTGCAGAATTAAAAAATTAACAGAATATTGTTGATATATATGCAATTTATTTTGCACATTCAGAAAATCCTGTAAATTCTGAGAATTCTGGTTCAGACAATTATTTTTATATTCCTGTCATAAATTTTTATAAATAGGAGTTTGCTATGAATTCTAGAAATTTTCTCATTTTGTCGGCTATTTTCATTGCTATGTCGTTGCTGTTTTCCTGCTCCGGCGCTGACGGCTCAGACGGCCTTCCGGGCTTGCAGGGGGAGTCCGGCACTGATGGCGCTACGCCTCTTTGCGATGCAGATACAAAGACTTGGCATGTTGGGGGCACGGATACAGGCATCAAGTGCTTTGGAGCAGACGGCCAGTCCGGCGATGATGGCAAAGGCGGTTCAAACGGCACGGACGGCGATACGCCTCGTTGCGATTCCGAAACAGGTACCTGGCATATTGGAGTCAACGACACGAAGATCAAGTGCCTCGGCTTGGACGGTCAGGCGGGCGATAAAGGCGATGATGGCGATGACGGCGAAAGCTGCTCAGTAGGCGATGACCCCGAGGACTCAGCTTGGCTTGAGATGACTTGCGCTGGCACTTCCACTTCCGTCCGCTGGCCTAAGGCAATGTGCGGCTCATCCGCTTACGACCCAGAGAAGAGCTTCTGCCACAGGGGTTCCGTTGCTCCTCTTTGCGCTGGCGAGTCTTACAATGCCTCGTCCCACTTCTGCGATGTTCGCGATGATCGTCTTTACAAATATGTCAAGATAGGCGAGCAAGTTTGGATGGCAGAGAATTTACGCTACAATGCCCTCGGCAGCAAATGCGGCGACGATGACAATCAGCTTAAAGACGTCAATACTTCAACTTGCGACACCTACGGTCGTCTCTACGACTGGGCAACAGCTGTTGCTCTTGCCGCTTCTTGCAATGCCGGCGATTGTGCCTCGCAAGTTCAAGCGAAGCATCAGGGCGTTTGCCCCTCCGGCTGGCATCTTCCCAGCGATGGCGAGTGGGATGATTTAATGGATGCAGTCGGGGGAGCTTCCACCGCCGGCACCGAGCTTAAGTCTGAGACAGGGTGGTATGATGAAGATATATATTATAAACCTAGCACAGACGATTTCGGTTTTTCGGCTCTCCCGGGCGGCTACGGCGGCACTGATGGTAGCTTCAGCAATGTCGGCGACGGCGGCTATTGGTGGAGT
The DNA here is from genome assembly GCA_009777135.1 of Candidatus Fibrimonadales bacterium. GTDB lineage: Bacteria > Fibrobacterota > Fibrobacteria > Fibrobacterales > Fibrobacteraceae > Fibrimonas. The sequence goes on along the minus strand of WRMM01000122.1, from coordinate 4,912 downwards.
GCTACAGAGATCGGTGCCAGCAACGCTTGGAGCCGGTACATGGGCTACGACGACGAGAATGTGTACGGGAACTACGACGTTAAGAGCGCCCTGATTTCCGTGCGTTGTCTGCGGGACTGAAGCGGCAGTATAGCCGCCGCCCATAGCGCAGCGTAAGCGTAGCAATGGGCGCCAACCGTATGCTGGGCACGTTGATGAGATGGCATTGCGTTGGGGCGCGGGGTGCAATTTACCTGCGTTTGCCCTGCCCATACCCCAAACCCAAAGCGAGTAAATCAGCGTTTCTATAATTCCCTCAGCATAAGAAAAGGCAGCGGAGTTTCACGTGAAACAATAATCTCGGCAAAATTTTTTGGCACGATTTTTGCAGAACAACATTGCATGAAACCTAACTCACTGATTTTCAGCAACTTAAAGCTAACGCTCCTAATCTTGGGAACGCTTGCACTCTCAGCTGCAGCTGCGCCAAGCTCGCTTTATGGGAGCAATCTTTATACCGATAAAAAAGGCAAAAAGGCTGGCGATGTGGTTACCGTTTTGATTATTGAAGCGGCAAAGGCTGGCAGCGATACTCGCACGGAAACGGAAAAAAGTAACAGCATGAGCATTGGGCAAGAAAAATCCACGGGCAGCAAATTGTTCAAATGGATTCCCAGCTTTGGCGTGAATGGAAATGCAAATATGAGCTACGACGGCAAAGGGGCAACCGCTCGCAACGGCGAATTGAAAGCTACGGTCACCGCTCGCATAACAGAAGTTTTGGATAATGGAAATTTGCTGATTGAAGGCTCAAAGGTTGTTGCCATAAATGATGAAGAAGAAATTTTAGAAGTCAGCGGCACAATAAGAGCCGACGACATTAATCCCGACAACACCGTTTATAGCTACAAAATAGCCGAGGCGGTTATTCGTTACTCGGGAAGCGGAACAAGTTCCCAAGCTGCAAAGCCAGGGCTTTTTACAAGGTTTTTCAATTGGGTTTTTTAATTGGATTTTAACTGCATAACAAAAAAAGGAGTTGGTATGCGAATAGACGAAGAGAAAAAATACAAGATAGGCTGGCTTGAAATAGTCGCCGCAGTGAGCGTTGTGCTAATTGTGCTTGCATCAAAAGCGAATGCCGCAAGAATCAAGGATGTTGCAACGCTGGAAGGCGTTTCTGAGCAGCAGCTTGTTGGCTATGGTCTTGTGGTTGGGCTTGCCGGCACTGGCGACGGAGCTAGCACGCAGTTCACAGTTCAGTCGGTGGCAAACATGCTGCAAAAAATGGGGATTGTGGTGAACCCGAATGATTTGCGTTTGCGAAATGTGGCCGCTGTTATGGTAACTGCAAACCTTCCTGCTTTTGTCAAGCCTGGCAAAAAAATTGATGTCACAATTTCCAGCCTTGGAGACGCACGTTCTCTGGAAGGCGGAACTCTTCTGATGACCCCCCTGCAAGGTTCAGACGGAGAATATTACGCTCAGGCTCAAGGCGCGGTTAATTTGGGCGGAATTTCTGCAAGGAGCGGCCGCAACAGCTTCAAAAAAGGCCATGCCCTTTCTGGAACTCTGCCAAACGGGGCGGTTGTTTACAAAGAGGTGGCCAGTGCAGATTTTAGAACCGGCACGCTTCGCTGGGTGCTCTCAAGCCCTGATTTCACAAGCGTGGCAGCAATGGCAAACGCCATAAACCAGATTTTTCCAAACGCCGCAATAGCCGAAGACGCCTCAACCGTTTTGGTGAATGTCCCCGAAGCTTTGCGAAACGATTACATTTCTTTCATAGCCCGCGCAGAAAACGCAGAATTTACTCCAAACGCAAATGCTCGCGTTGTGCTGAACGAAAAAACGGGAACCGTAGTGAGCGGAGCGAATGTTCAGATAGATGAAATCGCCGTGTCTCACGGAAGCATCACCGTTCAAATCGCAAACACGCAAACCGCAGTCACTCCTCTTATGGGCCAAGTGGCAATTATGAACAATCAGCAAATTAACGTTCAGGAACCTCGCACAGAAACCAGAGTAATCCCAGCAGTCAACAACGCAGGCCAGCTTGCTCAAGCTTTGAACAGCTTGGGAGTTTCGCCCACAGACATAATCTCAATTTTCCAAGCAATCAAAAAAGCGGGTGCGCTGCATGCGGAGTTGGTGGTGATGTGAATTTTGCAATTGAACGCTAACTCTTAATCGTCACGGCATAAAAGACTCCATTCCAATTCTCCATCCGAAAGATCAGTGGTCACATAAGAATTGCCATTGCCATCACTATAAATAACAACAAGATTCCAACCCTTTGAAAAATTCATGTCGTAAGTATATTTATATTCTCCACCATAGTCATAAGTTTCAGTTTCAGTTCCAGTAATTTTTCCAGATTCTGAAAAGTAAAAAAAACGGACTCGGTCACCTTTATCCGATTTTATCAGATGAAGCCTAAGATTATTGCAATTGCTTTTGTTTGGAATATTAACATCAAAACTACTCAAACCTCCAATAACGCTGAGATTTTTTGGAACAACAGAAATTTGGCAATTCGTATCATCGCAAGACTCCCACTTATTCAAATCTTCGCTGTCTATAATCGGCAAATTTAATGATATTTGCCCATTTTGAATTTTGCCTGCTGGAATGACATCGTATTTATCTTCATCTCCGAAATGAAGTTCTATATCACCATTGCCTTTGTATTCTTCTCTTTGTACTATTAAATCACCATTATCATCATACTCCCAAATGTACACCTGCTTCGGCAAATCAGCAAAATTTGAACCGCCTGCAGCACCGCCAGAGTCATCGCTAGAACAAGCGAAGAAAATGAATGCCATAGCTGCACAAACAGCCGCCGAGAAAAAATATTTGATTTTCATGTTTTACTCCTTTTTGTAAAAAAACATACAACAAATATAATTTCATTTTCGCCGTTTGTCAATGGCTGGTCATCAAATTGTATAGTTAGAGGGCAGCGGAAAGAGGGCGATTTGGGGAAAAATTAGGAAAAATGTCAACAATATGTTGGAAAAATACAAGTTTTTTGACTTTTTTGCCATTCTTTCCGAAATTATTCCTATTTTTACTTGAAAATCAAATGCGGAGATTTTATGTTAAAAGCTGAGATTATTAAAGAAGGAAATACGCAAATGGTGCGTTTGCCTAGCGATTTGCATTTGGACGTAAATTCTGTTTATGTAAATAAATTAGGCAGCGTTATTGTTCTTTCTACAAAAAAACCATGGGAAACTTTGGTTGAGGGGCTAAATGAGGCTAGCGATTTTCCGGAAATTGAAAGAAAATGAAATATTTAATAGATACAAACATACTGATTTACTAGCTGTCTCTTCCATAACGATTGCAGAATTAGTTTATGGGGCTAAAAAAAGTTTGCACATAGAAAGAAACATGCAGGCTGTAATTAAAATTTTATCGTATTTCAACATAGTAGATTTTTCCAAAGATGATGCTTTTGAATACGGCGATATAAGAGCTTATTTAGAAAAGCAGGGAACGCCTATTGGCGACTATGATATGCAAATAGCTGCTCAAGCCAAAAGATTAGGCTTGATTGTTGTAACTGCAAATACTGGTGAGTTTAACAGAATTAGAAATTTATGCGTAGAAAATTGGAGCTGACATCAAGCATACGCCCTTGGGCAAATGCGAAATGGAAATAAAAAATGCCCGATATCCCAATTTTGCAATTGAACGCTAACTCTTAATCGTCATCGCATGCAATCCACCATTCCAATGTGCCGTCTGGAAGGTCAGTAGTCATATAAAAATCGTCGCTATCACGAACAACAAGAGGATTCCAGCCCTTTGAAAAATTCATGTCGTAATTTGCGGTACGATCTTCATAAATTTCAGTTCCAGTAATTTTTCCAGATTCTGAAAAGTAAATAAGATACACTCGAACATTTTCATCTGACTTTATCAAATAAGAACGCATGTTGCAATCGCTTTCATTGGGTCTAGTAATGTCAAAAGAGTTCACCGACCCAAGAGCGCTGAGATTTTTTGGAACTACAGAAAGAGTACTTTGGCAATCCGTATCATCGCAAGGTTCCCACTTCTTTAGCCATTTGCTATCTATCGGCAAATTCAATGATACTTGCCCATTTTGAATTTTGCCCACTGGAATGACATCGTATTCATCTTCATCTCCGAAACGAAGTTCTATATCACCATTGCCTTTGTATTCTTCTTTTTTGAGCACTATCATATTATTGCCATCATGACCTGTCTCCACAATGTACACCTGCTTCGGCAAATCAGCAAAATTTGAACCGCCTGCAGCACCACCAGAGTCATCGCTAGAGCAAGCGAAAAAAATGAATGCCATAGCCGCACAAGCAGCCGCCGAGAAAAAATATTTGGTTTTCATGTTTTACTCCTTTTCAAAAAAACATACAACAAATATAATTTCATTTTCGCCGTTTGTCAATGGTGCGTCATCAAATTGTATAGTTAGCAGGGGGGTAGCTGAAAGTTTAAATTTTAATTTTCTATTTTATAACAAGAGGTTTTTATGGCTACTGTAACTATGCAAAAGTTTGTAACGCAAATAGACGAAATACTTTGCGAAACTGAAAGCAATGGAGGCGCTTTGCTTGTGGAGCGCGAACAGGGCAACTTTATGGTTATACCTGAGCGAGATTACAACAGCATAATGGAAACTTTGCACTTGCTAAGCACTCCTGCAAACTCTAAACATCTGCAAAATGGAATTAAACAAGCAAACGCAGGTTCATATTCAGTAAAAGACATAGATAGCTTATGGAAATAGCATTTTCGGAAACAGCGGAGAAATATAAAAGAACATCCGTTTTTTGGCATAGGCAAGCCGGAGCCTTTAAGGTATAATTTGTCTGGATTTTGGTCAAGAAGAATAACGAATGAGCATCGTTTGATTTATAAGGTTGAAGGCGAAGTTGTT
>WRMM01000121.1 GCA_009777135.1 Candidatus Fibrimonadales bacterium | reverse complement strand
ATACTGAATTGCCGCATAAAATATGCCGTGCCTACAGTACCCAATTCTTTTTTCAGTGCAGACATTCCGGCTTGACGAACAAGAGCCGGAGAGCGAAAACATGCAGTAGCGCTATTGCTCATACATTACCTCCATTAACCAGGAAACAGGGTTATCAACTTTAATTTTCAAATCTATTTTTTTTGTTACTCGCAACAAACGATCATCAGTCGTTAAAAATACATCTACCTCATCACTCTCAGCTAATGCTAAATGTAAACTATCGAATGGCTTCATGCCCTTTTGTTGAAAAAAGGCAGCTCGTTTTTCAGCTTGTTCGGTCAGTTTAATTCTATCACTTGCAACTGCGTAAAGCGTTTGTATTTGCTCATACCTATCTATATCGGATATTTTCGACAATTCAAAATCTATTGCTCCACTGGAAACAAGAGTCCATCGGTTGGTTTCACAATGGGATATAATAGAAAGAATAGCCTCTGCCTCAAGATAAACCCTATCTTGCGACAAATCATCAGAGGGACGATTCAAGCAGCAAACATCCATATAAATCCGCATGGCTTTAAATATAGAAAATAGCTACACAAAGGCGATTTTATTTCTAACTTAATAACATGGACAGGCGCAATTTTTTAAAAAGCTTAGCGGTAGCAAGCGCTGCTTTTACCCTCAAAGTTAAGGGCGGAATGGATGTTTTTGCCCAGACAATAACCGACCAAATGGAAGTACCTGTGGATTTGGTGGCTGTGATGGGCGGAGAGCCTGCTGCCATGTTCCAAAAAGGTATTGCAGAAATGGGCGGAATGGGCAGGTTTGTAAAGCCTGGGCAGAAAGTGGTTGTGAAACCTAATATCGGGTGGGATAAAGTGCCGGAACTAGCCGCAAACACAAACCCGCTTTTGGTGGGAGAAATAATTCGCCAGTGCATTGCAGCGGGCGCAAAAGAAGTTATTGTTTTTGACAACACTTGCGATAACTGGAAAAAATGCTACGCAAACAGCGGCATTGAAGCCGCGGCAAAAGCCGCTGGGGCAAAAATGATGCCTGGCCATGAAAGATCGTATTATCAGAGCGTTTCCATTCCGCAAGGCAAATCTCAAAAAAATGCCAGAATCCATCAAGCTATTTTAGATTGCGATGTATGGATTAATGTGCCCGTGCTAAAGCATCACAGCGGTGCCAACATGAGCATTGCCATGAAAAATTTAATGGGAATTGTTTGGAACAGAATGATATTCCATGTTAAAAATCTTCAGCAAAGCATTGCGGATATATGCACGCTAGACAAAAAACCTGTGCTTAATATAGTTGATGCCTATCGGGTTCTCAAAACAAATGGCCCGCGCGGAAAATCAAAAGAAGATGTAGTAACTCCCAAAGCCCTGTTCATATCGCAAGATATGGTAGCCGTGGACACGGCAGCTGCAAAATTTTTCAGTCAAATTCGCGAAATGCCTTTGGAGCATGTAAAACATTTGGCTCATGGCCAAGAAATGAAGATTGGTACCATGAATATTGATAATTTGAATGTTAAAAGAATAAGGATGTAAAAAATATGCTTAAAAAAATACGAGTCATTGCATCGGTACTTATTTTCAGTCTGCTCACTTTTTATTTTCTGGATTTTGCAGGCATATTGCCCATGGAGCTTCATGTATTAGGGCACATTCAATTTATTCCTGCTTGGCTGTCGCATAATATTGCTATCATGGCAGCCCTTATAATCTGCGCTTTGCTATTTGGGCGAATTTATTGTTCTGTCATTTGCCCGCTTGGAATTTTTCAGGATATAGCAAGCCGTTGCTCCAAGAAAAAATTTGCTTATAGAAAGAACAATCTCGCATTGCGTTGGATTATCTTAGCTGTTTTCTTTATTCTTTTCAATTTAGGCTTTGCCATAATTGCGGGAGTGCTTGACCCATATAGCATGTATGGCAGAATAGCTGTTCATGTATTTAAACCTGTTTATATGTTTGCAAACAATATATTAGCTGCTATTTTCAATAATTTTGGCAACTATGCTTTTTATAAAACCGAAATAGGAATACTGAGCGTTTTCTCATTTATTATTGCATTGCTTTCTTTTGCAATTGTCGGTGCGCTGGCGTGGAAAAACGGGCGGCTTTATTGCAATGCTATTTGCCCAGTGGGAACTGTTTTTGGTTTTTTAAATAAATTTTCCCTTTTCAAAATTAGAATAAACAACGCTCAGTGCGTTTCTTGCGGAATTTGCTCGGCTAAATGCAAAGCCTCGTGCATAGACGCAAAGTCAAAAGCAATAGATTATAGCCGGTGCGTGAATTGTTTTAATTGCATAAGCAGCTGCAACAAAAAAGGCATATCTTTTGCCATGAAAAACAAGGATAATCAGCCCGCAGTGGACAAAAGCAAACGGCGGTTTATGCTGATGGGGTTAGCCGCAGCAGCCGCTCCGGCAGTGTTGGCGTCAACCCAGCGGTCATTGAGCGAAACCAAAACAACAAACGCTCCCCAAAGAGGAACTGCAATTAGCCCGCCTGGCTCGGTGAGTGCGGAGCATTTGAAAAAGCGTTGCACGTCTTGCCATTTGTGCGTGTCTAAATGTCCTTCAAAGGTGCTGAAACCTGCATTTATGGAATATGGCATTGGCGGAGTGATGATGCCCATGATGCACTTTGAAAAAGGATTTTGCAATTATGACTGCGTTGCATGCAGTGGCGTGTGCCCAAACCACGCATTGCTTCCGCTGACCAAGGAGCAGAAGCACAGACTGCAAGTTGGCAAAGTTATCTTTATCCCTGAAATTTGCGTTGTTCACACAAACGGAACGAGTTGCGGAGCGTGCTCGGAGCATTGCCCAACCCAAGCCGTGAAAATGGTTCCATATAAAAACGGCTTGACAATCCCTGTTATTGACGTGGATATATGCGTGGGCTGCGGCGGCTGTGAATTTATTTGCCCTGTTCGCCCGCATAGAGCGATATATGTGGAAGGCAACAAAATTCATCAACAGGCAAAAGCTTTTGCCGTTGAAGAAATTGAAGAAAAAGAAATAACGGATTTTGGGTTTTAGCTATACGCCATGCGAAATCATAACGCGCGCACCCTTCAAGAATCCTGCTATATTAGCTCCGTTCACTAAATTGCCCGGAGTATCATATTCCTTAGCGGTATCCCTTGCCGTTGCGTGAATGTTTATCATTATCTGGTGTAGCTTTGCATCCACTTCGTCAAATGTCCATGAAAGCCTTTGCGAATTCTGAGACATTTCAAGGCCAGATGTTGCAACTCCGCCTGCATTGGCAGCCTTTCCAGGACCGTAAGAGATTTTGGCATCCAAAAATACCTTGACCGCTTCTGGGGTGCAGGGCATATTTGCGCCCTCGGAAACTGCAATGCAGCCGTTTTTGACAAGGGTTTGAGCGGCATTTCCGTCAAGCTCATTCTGCGTGGCGCAGGGCAGCGCAATATCGCATGGGATTGTCCATATACCAGCGCAGCCTTCGGCGTATTTTGCGTTTTTCACCTCTTTTGCGTATTCGCTTATGCGCTTTCTTTCAACTTCCTTGAGTTTCTTTAAAAGTTCCAGATTAATGCCGTTTTCATCGTAAATATAACCGCCGGAATCTGACATTGCAACGACTTTTGCGCCAAGGCTCATTGCTTTTTCCGCAGCATAAATTGCAACATTTCCAGAGCCGGAAACCACGACTTTTTTGTTTTCAAAACCGCTTTGCCTGTCTTTTAGCATTTCATTGCAAAAATAAACGCAGCCAAAACCAGTGGCTTCTTTTCTTGCAAGAGAGCCGCCATATAAAAGTCCCTTTCCGGTTAGCACTCCGTGGAAAATGTTTTTGATTTTCTTGTAATAGCCAAACATATAGCCAATCTCTCTGGCGCCCACGCCAATATCCCCAGCGGGAACATCAGTGTCGGCGTCTATGTGCCTGTAAAGCTCGGCCATAAAACTCTGGCAAAAACGCATAACTTCGTTGTCTGATTTGCCCTTTGGATCAAAGTCTGTGCCGCCTTTTCCGCCGCCAAGCATAAGGCCTGTGAGCGAATTTTTGAAAATCTGCTCAAAGCCCAAAAACTTGATTACGCTTGCATTTACAGAAGGATGGAATCTTATGCCACCCTTGTAAGGTCCAAGCGCAGAATTGTATTGCACCCTCAGGCCTCTGTTCACATGAACTTTGCCTGCATCGTCAACCCAGGGAACGCTGAAAATTATTTGCCTTTCTGGCTCCACTATCCTCTGCAGAATACCAGCCTCTTCAAATTCCTTATTTTTTTCAAATACAGGAGCTAAAGATTCTAAAACCTCGTTCACTGCTTGATGAAATTCTGGCTCGCCCGGATATCTTCTCATCAGGGTTTCCACTGTTTGCGCTATATACTGATCACTCATAGCCTTTTTCCTCTTATCGATATAAAAACGGCATTAATTTAGAAAAATTCAAGGAAGAAGAGGGATTCGAACCCTCGGTTCTTGCGAACAACGGTTTTCGAGACCGCCCCGATCGGCCACTCCGGCATTCTTCCGAAAAAGCTAATGTAGAAAAATTTGCTTCAATGCCTCTTTTGCCGCATTCTGCTCGGCTTCCTTTTTGGAAAAGCCTACGCCCTGCCCAAGACGCTTTCCGCCTGCGTTAACTGCCATTCTAAATTTTCTTTTATGAATTTCTCCCCACTCGTCCAATTCTTCGTAAGCCGGAACTCCAAATCCAAGCTCTTGGGTTTTCTCGTTCAAAAGCGCTTTGGGATTTTGAAAGACTTCGCTTTGCAGAATTTCATCTTCTTTGGAAAACAGGAATTTTAAAAGGATTTCCCTGCATTTTTCAATGCCGGCATCCAAATAAACAGCACCGAGCATTGCCTCAAAAACATCTGCCAAAAGCGCAGGATTTTCTTTGTCAACCTCTTTTGCCGCTATTAAATACTTATGCAATTTTAAATGCTTCGCTACGCCAGCAAGCACAGCCCCGCTCACAATTGCTGACTTCTTTTTTGAAAGCATTCCTTCGCTTTCTTTGCCATATTTTAAATAAAGAAACTCCGCTGTTAAAAAACTAACAACGGAATCGCCAAAAAATTCCAAACGTTCATAAGTTTCGAAGTCTGAGAGCAAAGCACCCTGCTTGCAAGAGCCATGGGTGAAGGCTTGCTTTAGCAAGTCTTTGTTTTTAAAGGAGCAATCTAAAACTTGCTCCAGTTTTTGCACTATTGCTTCTCAGCCAAGAAATTTACAACGTCGCCAACAGTCTGGAATTTTTCCGAAACTGTATCTGGAATTTCAACCTTGAACTCATCTTCCAAACCCATTATCAGTTCGGTGCGATCCAAAGAATCAGCTCCTAAATCTGCTGTAAAGGAAGCACCTTCAACAACCTGTTCTTCCTTGACTTCCAATTTGTCAAGGATAACTTTTTTCACTCTATTGGCAATATCTTCGTTAGCCATCTTTTTTCTCCTTATAGGGACGTTTTAAACTAATATAGTAAATTCCTAAGCTCCAAGACCGCCATCAACGCCCAAAACTTGTCCCGTTATGTAGGCGGCTTCGTCTGAGGCCAAAAAGGCTACTGCGTTAGCCACGTCTCTAGGGTTGCCTAAATCTTTTAAGGGAATGGCATCTTTGTATTTGGCTATAGTCTCAGGTGCCAGCTTGTCGGTCATTGCAGTTTTGATAAAGCCTGGGGCTATGGCATTAACTGTTACGCCACGTGCTGCAAATTCCATTGCGTTTGATTTGGTCAAGCCTATTATGCCAGCTTTGGAGGCTGCATAGTTAGCTTGCCCAGCCTGGCAGCGAATGCCGTTTATGGAAGCCATATTTATTATGCGGCCAGAGCGGTTGCGCATCAGGTGCGAGCTTATGGCCTTGGTGCAAATAAAAGCGGCCCGCAAATTAACGCTTAGAACGGCATCAAAATCTTCTTGTTTCATGCGAATAATTAGGTTATCACGAGTTATGCCGGCATTATTCACCAAGATATCAACTTTGCCAAAGTCTGCCAAAATCTGTTTGAACGCATTTTCCACAGATTCGGGATTAGCCACGTCGCAGGCATAGCCCTTGCAGGTAACTCCGAGCGACTCAACCTCTTTTATTGAAGAACCATCGCCAAGCTCAATGTCCAAGATTGCCACATTTGCGCCGTTCTCAGCTAAAACCTTTGAAATCTCCAATCCAATGCCACGAGTAGCTCCCGTAACAATTGCATTTTTGCCTTTTAAATTTATCATGGAATACCTCTTTTTTGTTTGAGGTTATTAATGTAGAAAATTATGTTCGTGAGGCAATAGCCACCCATTCAAAGTAGCGAAATTCTCGCAAAAACACCGTTTCCATAAACAGCAGCCACTTTCTGCGGAGGAGGCAGGAAAATTTCTATATTATGCTCCAATTTATGGAGATAAAAAATGCAACTTAAGCACAAGCTGCCTTTGATATTGTTTGCGGCGTATGTGGCTTTAACAGG
>WRMM01000120.1 GCA_009777135.1 Candidatus Fibrimonadales bacterium | reverse complement strand
GATAACTGGTTTCAGCAATGCGAACTGCCCTTTGTCTCTGTATGTTAAAAACACAGGTCCTGTCTGCGCTCCTGTGGCTAAAATATGGTTCAGGCGGTCTTCTTCTTTGTCTGCTCTGGTTAGTTCGTGTTTTTTTATTGAGCCTTTGAAATAATCATCAGCTTTTACGCAAGCTACCAGCCCATACTGCTCCCTTCCATCCATGGTTTGGCGGTATACATAAAAGCATGGTTCTTCTTCTTGAAAAACAACGCCTTCTTTTTCCATTTTCTTCAGGTTTAGCTTTGCATGTTCATAAACTTCTTTGCTGTGGGGGTCAACTCCGGGCAATTCAATTTCCGAGCGAGTCACCCTTAAATAGGAATGAGGTTTGCCTTCAGCCATTTTAGCGGCTTCATCGCGATTCATAACGTCATAAGGCAAAGACGATATGTCTGCGGCTAATTCAGATTTAGGCCGCAAAGCGCGAAATGGGTGTATTGAAAACATGGGGATTAATATAGAAATTTTCTAAATTCCCCACAAATGCGTCCCATATCACCAGAAAACGAATCGGAAGAAGAAGCTGTTGCTGAGCAAAGTTTGCGGCCGCTTTCGCTTGCGGATTTCACGGGGCAAGAAGCTTTGAAAGAAAGCCTTTCAATTGCGATAGAAGCAGCGAATAAAAGAAAAGACGCTTTGGATCACTGCCTGTTTTCTGGACCGCCTGGCTTGGGAAAAACAACGCTCGCCGGCATTATTGCGCAAGAAATGGGCGTTCAAATTCATGTTACAAGCGGGCCGGTTTTAGAAAAGCCAAGCGATTTGGCGGGCTTGCTCACAAACTTGCAGCATGGCGATATATTGTTTATAGACGAAATTCATCGCTTGGGGCGAGTTATAGAAGAATATCTCTACCCTGCAATGGAAGATTTTAGATTAGATATAATGCTAGACTCTGGGCCTGGAGCAAGAAGCGTTAATTTGCCGCTTAGGCCTTTTACGCTTGTTGGGGCAACCACCAGAAGCGGTCTTTTGACAAGCCCTTTAAGGGACCGCTTTGGCTTGCTGTTTAGACTGGAGCTTTATTCGCCAAAGGAACTTTTGGCCATCATAAACAGGTCTGCAAAAATTTTGCAAGTGGAAATTGAAAAAGAAGCTGCTGTGCTTTTAGGTTCTAGATGCCGAGGAACTCCGCGAATTGCAAACAGGGTTTTGCGAAGGTGCAGAGACGTTGCACAAGTTAGAGGCGATGGCAAAGTTACCGCTCAAATAGCAGAAAGAACTCTGCAAATGCTTTCCATAGATTCAGACGGCTTAGACTTGATGGACAGGCGAATTTTGGAGTGCATAATAGACAATCACAACGGCGGGCCTGTTGGGCTAAGCACAATAGGAGCGGCGATTGGCGAAGAACCCAATACCATAGAAGAAGTTTATGAACCCTATTTAATTCAAAAAGGATTCTTGGCTCGCACCCCGCGAGGCAGAACAGTAACCTTTAACGGCTATAAGAAATGCAACCGCAATCCACCCTCAAAAGACCTTTTTTCCGCTCAAAATACACTTTACCCAAGCGAAACCTGAAAGAATCTTTTTTTTGCAGTTTTTCATAAAACTTGGCATCTTCATTTGTTTCTTCCCAGCTTATTCCTCTGTGAGCAAGCCACATTTTAAAAAGCTCGCCGTAGCCTTGCATTGGCGGCAAATAAAAATACCTCAAAAGCACAGCGCCCTCGCTCTCAGATACCAAAAAAGGCTTGAAATAAGAATCCAAAATTTTAATTGCATTCGTATAGCTTTTTTGAGAAAGTTCCGCTATGCGCGCCAAGCGATTTATTGTGCCTTTGCATTCGCTTTCAATGCTCGGCAAAATTTCCAAACGAACTTTATTCCTAAAATGCTCAAGGCTTTTGTTGGTGGAATCTTCTCGCCACTCAATTTTATTTTGCTTTGCGTAGCCCAGCAAATCTTGCTTTGCAAATTGCAGCATCGGGCGAACAACGCCATCTTTGCGCTCTGGCAAAATCCCTCGCAAACCTTTTAAACCTGACCCCCTCGCTATTCGCAAAAATACGGTTTCAGCTTGGTCGTTTTTGTGATGAGCCGTTGCCAAAAAATTCGCTCCCAATTTATTTTTCAACTCAAAAAGCAAATTATATCTAGCCTCTCTCGCAATAGCCTCAAAACCGCCTTTGCCGCTAACTTCAAATATTTTAGGGTCTATAGAAAGTTCATAAAAAGGTATGTTGTATTCTTTGCATTTTCTTTTTATCAGCTCGGCATCTTTGCCAGCATCTAGCCTAATTCCGTGGTTTACATAAGCTGCATATAAATTTGCATTTTGTTTGTTTGCAAAGCTGTGCAGCATGCACATGCTGTCTAAACCGCCAGAAATTGCCAAGAGAAAAGAGGGGTCACTCATCTTTCCAGAATATATTCAGCAAAGCCAAGCTTTGGATTCTGATTTCTGTTGTTATAAAGTTAAGAGTCTCGCTCAATTTGCCATGAATTAGCATAACGGGAATTGCAATTATCAAACCGGTTTCGGTTGTTATCAAGGCTTCGGAAATTCCGCCTGCCAAAAGGCGGGCATCATTTGTGCCAACTTGAGTTATAACCTGAAACAGCAAAATCATTCCGGTAACAGTTCCCAACAGCCCAAGCAATGGAGCAACGGTTCCTAACGCCGCTAAAAAGCCCATTCGTTTTTCAAGTTTAGACTGCTCAGCAAGCAATATTTCTTGCAGGGCTTTCAGCGCTTGTTCCTTTCCGTTTTCGCAATTATCCACAATTGAGCCTAAAATTCTGCCCAAACTGGTTTTCTGTTTTTTGCATAAAATTTTTGCTTCTGAAATTTGATTGTTCTTTACCAAAATTTGCAATTTGCCTGTGAACGTCTTTGATATATGCCCGCGCTTCCACAAAACAAATATGCGATCCAAGGCTATGAACAATGCAGCTAAGGCTACTAGTATCAAAGGATACATAACAATGCCGCCAGCCTTGAACCACCCAAAAAGTTTTTCCAAACGTGTCTGGTCAACTCCCATGCTTGCTCCAAGAATGGATTTTGTTTGCAAAATATCTATTGGAACCCATGAAATCTCTGCGCCTTGCTGCGCATTGAAAACGGTTTGTTTAATATCAGCAGAAAGTTCTTTTGAAAAAGCGGAACGCCACTCAAAAACCTTTCCCGTAAGAGAACCCGTTCGCAAAACCGCTTGAATATCGCTGCTTTGCCCCCAAGCCGCATCTGCAAAAAATATTGTGCCAAGCCGCAAGCGATAAGAATCCTTTACAGCAAGCTCTTGCGTTTGAGTTAAAGCCAATCGGTCAAACCTGTCATTGAAAAAAGTTTCAATGGTTGGGGGATTGCTTGCGAAATTCAGCAAACGCTCTTCTTTTTTTGCAGGGAAATCTTGCGGAATTTCTTCTATGCTTTTATCCACAGCCTGTTTAACTTGCAGATAGAAATTGTCCAAGCTATTTCTTGACGCTTCTGCTCTGTCTTTTTGCTCCGTTGCCAAATTGCGAAGCGCGCCCAGCTCCGTTGCCATGCGAGATATATTATCGGAGACCCTTGAGTAGTTGCCTTCCAAAATGCGAGCTTCGTTTTGATATTCCAAATACGCCTGATTTTGAACGCTGCGGTTCTGGTAACGAGCGGCATCAGCTTTTTCCAGCTGATTTGTTTTTTCCAGCCTAATTCTTTTTAGAGCTTCAACATCCGCCCTTATGGAATCAAGGGCACGTTGCTGCGCTGCAAGGTCTGCCTGCTCCCGAGCCAGTGAAAAGCTTATTGCCAGTAATATAAAAAGTATTATTGCGCGCATGTGTGAAAGGAATATAGAAATATTTTTTCTACTTTATCTTGCAATGTCATTTACCGCTAGTTTAGAATCTCGCATAGAAGCTTGCAAAAATCCCGTTTGCTTTGGTTTAGACCCTGTTCTTTCTCTAATTCCCGCAGAAGCAAGCACACCGGAAGACAAAATTCGCAAATTTTACTTTGACATACTAGAAGAATTCTTAAAGCGAAACATAACGCCCGCCGTTGTGAAACCAAACAGCGCATATTATGAATGCGTAAGCATAGAAGCCATGCAGGTTTTGGCAGAAATTATCGCTACATACCGCAAAGAAGGCATGCCGGCAATCTTGGATGCAAAGCGTGGCGATATAGGAAAGTCAAGCGAAGCGTATTCAAAAGCCGCTTTTGATATTTATAATGCAAATGCAATAACTGTTAGCCCTTGGATGGGCAGCGATTCTGTTAAGCCATTTTTGAGAGAAACCCATGGAGTTTATGTTTTGCTGAGAACCTCAAATGCAGGAGCAGCGGATTTTCAGGATTTTATTTGGCAGCATGTTGCCCAGAAAATTCTTGAATGGGATAACGGCAGCGTTGGCGCAGTTGTTGGCGCAACAAATATGCATGAGCTTTCAGAGATTGCAAATTTTATTTCCAAGCAAAAAAGAGAAATTCCCTTTTTAATTCCAGGAGTTTCCATACCAGGCGTTCCAGGCGGCCAAGGCGGTGATGCCAAGGCCGTTATGAAGGCGCTTGGAGAAGGCGGTTTTAAAAGAAATATTCATGTTCTCAATAGTTCAAGCGGGCTTTCTTATGCGTGGCAAGCCAGCGGAAAACCAAGCAATTATGCGATTGCATGCGTGGATGCATTTGAAAGGCTTGTGGAGAGTATATGAGAAAATTAATCATTGCCAGCCTTTTGCTCTTTTCCATTTCCCACTCATCGCATTTTTTTGTTGGCGAAACACTGGATTATGAAATAAGCTGGGGATTTATCTCGGCTGGCAATGCGAGTATGCTTGTTAGGGAAACAAAGAATGCAAATGAACTGGAAATAATTTCAAGAGCATGGAACCATAGTTTTTTTAAAGTCCTTACTGTTGAGGATACCGTACGAACCACTGTTAGAGCAGATAGCCTGCTCCCAAAAGTTTTTAATCAAAAAATCAGCGAAGGTTCTTATAAAAGAAATGCCCTTACTATTTATGATTTTGAAAACAAAACAGTCAGCATAAAAGACACCGCCTTTTCCAAGTCAAAACGCACGCATGCAATAGATACAACCCTCACTTTAGACGGCGATGAACGTTGCATACTGTCTGCATTTTATTTAGTTAGAACCTTCAATTTGAAACCTGGCGACACGCTTTTTTTCAATGCCATAAGCGGCAAAAAAAAATATAAACTCAAAGTTATATGCCACCGCAGAGAAACCATAAACACTGCGCTCGGCAAAAAAAGAGCCTTGGTTGTAGAACCCATTATACAAGGCGATGGTTTATTTAAAGCAAAAGGCAGGTTGCTCATTTGGCTCACGGATGATGAGGAACGCCTCCCTGTGCTTATGAAAAGCGAAATTGCAATTGGGTCTGTAAAGGCGTCGCTTATAAAAGTTGCAAAGTGACTTCACATCTCCCTAATCGCAGCAATTCCCAAAAGTTCAAGAACGCTTTCCAAAACTTGCTGGGCGCAATAAACCAAAAACAAGCGAGAGTTTTCTTCCTTGCTCCCGATAACCCTGTTGTTGTGTATAAATCTGTGGGCAGTTTCTGCTAATTCCAATGAGTATTGAGCTAAAATATAAGGCTCATTATTTTCACAGGCAGCTTCTATTTTTTCCCCTTTGCGAGAAAGCGTTTTTATTAACTCATAAGAATTTTGATCTAAAAGTTCTTCGTTTTTGAATTGCAAAATTTCCTTGCCGCTTTTTCTTAAAATACTGCACAATCTCACATGCGCATTTTGAACATAAGGACCTGTTGCTCCTTCAAAACTGAGCGCCGCATCCCAGTCAAATTTCACATCCATTAAACGGCGATTTTTCAAATCGTTAAAGGCTATGGCGCCAATGCCTATTTTCGTTGCAATATCCTCTTTGTTAGCAAGCTCAGGATTTTTTTCATTTATCAAATCCAAAATTTTTGCGGAAGCCGCATCTATAACATCTCTCAAAAGGCTTGCGGTGCCCGTTCTTGTTTTGCCCTTTTCCCACTTTCCTTCTTCATTTTTGTGCAAAATCAAACCGAATGGAATATGCTCGCAATCTTTGCTCCACTCATAGCCCATTTTGCCAAGCACGGCAAAAACTTGTTTAAAATGCAATGACTGCCCGTTGTCCACAACATAGAGGCATTTGTCAAAATTAAATTCTTTTTTGCGGTAAAGAGCCGCCGCTAAATCTCGCGTTGCGTAAAGAGTGCTGCCATCGCTTTTTCTTATAAGGCATGGCGGCGTATCTTCGCCCAAAAGAACAACATCTCGCTCTTGGCTATTTGCTAGCAAATTCTTTTTTTCCAATTCTTCAATAACAGCGGGAATTTTATCTTCAAAAAAAGACTCGCCTGTGTAATGGTCAAAGTCTATTCCCATTATTTTGTAAATACGCACAAGTTCTTTCAAAGTAGCTTCTTTGAATGCTGTCCATAATTTGCGGTAAAATTCATCGCCCTT
>WRMM01000119.1 GCA_009777135.1 Candidatus Fibrimonadales bacterium | reverse complement strand
GGGTGAATTTGCACAGCGAAACGCTTTGTTTCATTGGAATTAAGAGCAAAGAACCAATTAATGCGGTCGTCTCTTATATCCATGTAATCAGGCGTGGAAAGCCGCATATTTGTTAGCCAGCCCGGGCGATTGTATTCATTTAACCGCTCATTGGAAATCTCAAAACCAGATGGCAAAATACTTGACAAAGCCAAATTCTCAAGACGAGCTGCCGCAAATGACCTAACGCTGAAAACAAGCCAGAATGCTTCATCGGGCCTTATTTGCGAAACGGAAATTCTCTCGCCGTTTTGGTTGTGCAAAGTTCTTTCCATAGCAAGCCCTTTCTGCTCCGTTTTTATATTGTCTTGCAAAGGCAAACCTCTTGTCTGAAGCTCCGCAAAAACCGTTCCATTCAAAGCGTTAACGGAAATTTCCGCATTGCCCAAAGAAGTCAAATCTATTTTCGCCGGCTTGCTCGCCTTAATCAAAACCTTTTGCGTTTTTCCATTTGCGCTCCACTCCACCTCAACATCGCCAGAGCTGAATTTATCTTTGATAGCAGAAAAAGCAAGCAATGCAAATGCGCTTTCTTGAGTGCTCCACCAAGTTCTGCTGTTCCATTCGTTTGCCAAGCTTCTGTATATATCAAGGGCTTCGCTAAACATATTCATCCTTGCCAAAACCAAAGCGGCAAGTGCTTGGTCGCGCATACTGGAACCATACGTTCCGGAATTTTCCCGATAATCGCTCAAAGCATTTCCTTTGGATTCCAAAACCTGCTTTGCAATGGTTTCCCTTCCGGCTGCATGGTAGGCACTCGCAAGCAAATATCTGGAAAGCCAGTCAAGTTTATCCAAATGATTTTCCTTCATCAAATTCATGGCGCCAATTTGCTCATCGCCCACCATTGCCAGCAAAAATAGCCTGTACGCCTGATTGCGGAAATCACCGCTGCGCTGTTTTTTAACCTCATCTATTTCCCAGGATTTCCAGATGTTCAAAAGATTTTGCGGCACGGCATAACCTGCATTCTTTGCCTCCAGCATAAAATGCCCCGCATAGCTTGTTGCCCAAGAATCCGCATTGCCGCTTCTATTTGGCCAGTAAGAAAATCCTTTGCTCTGCGAATATTGCGAAAGCCGCTTAATTCCGTCGTTGAGGTTATTGGTAATTTCCTGTTTTTGCTTTGAATCCAAATCCTTGAATTTATCAATGTATAATTGCGGGAACATGCCAGAGACAATTTGTTCCAAACAGCCATAAGGATAATTTATCAGGTAATCCAACCGCTCATCTGCGCCAAGACTAGGCATTGTGCTTAGCACAAGCGTTGCCCTGTGCGTTTTGTCTATGCCAAATGAATTGATTTTTGTTTCCCATGCATTGCCTGCGGAAACTTGCTGCCGCAAAACATCAGTGTAAATTGCAGACGAGCTTATTAAAGGCAAATCTATGGTGTCTGCAATTTTGTGCCTTCCGCTCTCCGCTCTAACAATTATTTTTGCATCTCCAACAACGGGCAAAGCTTCAACGTCAAAACTGCCGTCAAGTTCGCCGGGCTTTTCAAAAGAAAGCGTAAAACTGCTTTTGCCTGCAATTTTGAGTTCGGGCGAAACCTGTATATGCACGCTGGCATTTTTCACATCATTGTCCATTGCAAACACAGAAACCGGAACTTTGAATTTATCTCCGGGCTTTGTTGCCCTTGGAGCGGTTGGCAAAATCATCAGCGGTTTTTTAACCGTGATATTCGTCTCATTTTTGGAAAATGCGTTTTGAGAAACGCCAACCAACTGCACCCTCACAGAGCCAACATATTGCGGCATTTTGAATTTGATTTTTTCAGTTTTGCCAGCCTTTACTTCTTGAACTCCGCTGAACAGAGAAACAGGTTTGAACCTCTGCACTCTCTGCTGCCCCGCTCTGCTAGCAACTTCGTCATCGCCGCCTATTGATAAATAAGAATCCATATCCGGCATCAATGCGCCTATAATTTCATCATAGTTATCGGAGCTTATTACTCCCAAAGCTAGTTTTCTAAAATAAAATTGCCAAGGGTCAGGCGTTTTGAAATTTGTCAAATCCAGCAAGCCTTCGTCAACAACAGCAAGCGTAAATGAGGCATTTTCTTTGGAATGATTCATAACCTCTATAGTAAATTCATCGCCAGGCTTTATTTCTTTTGGCGCATTCATGCCCAAGGTCAATTTTGTTTTTTCATCTTCAATTTTAATGGGCAAAACGCCATAGTAACGCATGGGCTTTTCTCCCTCAACGCTTTTCAATGGCAAAAATAAACTCACAACCGCATAAACATTTGGCAGCATATTTTTTGAAGCGGCAAAAGAAATCTCGTTTCTGCCAGCTTTTGCAGGCACAAGCCTTGTTTCCAGAATTTTATTCGCATATTCCAAACTCACAAGAGCATTTCCATCTGCAGGCGCGTCAAAGGAGAGCAGAATAGAATCGCCAGTATAGTAAGAATTTTTTCTGCTGGTTAAATTCAAATGGCTTGCTTCTGGAAAGTTGCGCATATTTTCGGAGCCGCCCCAATGCGAAGCGTAAACAAATTGCGCCGCGCTATGCCCGCCCGCAACATCTTCCACTTGAATTGCAAGCAGCCCATCGCTTTCTGGCACCCACTTAAATTCTCGGGCTGAGGTTCCGCTTCGGATTATTTCTTCATGAACAAGATAAGTCTGCTGCTGCGTTCTAAAATCCCAGCGTTCATAATGATTTCCTTCCCACCACGAGTAATTGCGATTTTGGTAAATTTTCACGGAAAGGCTTCTGTCCGAGGCAATTCTTCCATTTTCGTCAAGAGCAATTATCGGAATGCTCAACGTATCGCCTGTGCGCGCACCCAGCCAAGCATCTCTTGTTTTAAGCCCCACAAAAACCGGATACGGATAAATAACGCTTGAATGCCAGCTTTCCGTGAAACCGCCGCCTCTTTCGTTAACCACAGCGTGCACGTTCATGGTTGCTGCTTCGGGGATATTTCTGTTTTTAAGATTAATGGTTTTGGAAATTCTCGCTTCGCCATCGCTGTTTAAATTCCCCCCAAATAAAGTTTCATTATAAATTTCGCTAAAGAGCAGCATTTGATTTTTGAATGTGAAATCCGGAAAGCGAGGAAAGTTCAAGGCTTTATTTTTAATAGAAAAATTTATTTCTGCTCTTAATCCGGCGGCAGGCGTTCCGAACAAATATTTGCTTTGGAAAATCTGGTTCATTATTATTTCTGAGCCGCTCATTTTTTCTGGCAGTTCAAGCGTATTTTTCAAGCGGTTTGGCTTAACGGTTTCCACTCGCAAAACATGCCTCCACTCATTGCCTCCGCTTGTTATTGCCGCAATCCATTCGCCCGTAGGCGCATTAAGGTCAGTTGGAATATGCAAAGAAAACATTCCGTTTGCGGAGGTTTGGGCTTTGCCTTCAAAAACAACGGAGCCCATCGGGTTTCTCACCGAAACAGACATGGGCAAATTTGCCAGCGGGGTGTATATGCCTTCTCTTGCAATGCCAGAAAAATGAATGGTATCACCGGGCCTGTAAACTCCTCTTTCTGTGTAGCTGAACAGCCTTGCATTGCTGCTGCTTTCCCGAACTCCGCCCACGTCAAAGCGGCTGGTTTGCCAGTTTGCCTGATTGAGTTTTAGCAAGGCAAGCCCTCTATTTCCCTGCCCTTTTATAATATAGCCTTCTTCATCTTTTTTTATAGGAAAATACACATACCCGTTTGAATTTGTTTTTTGCGTTGCCAAAACATCATTTACCCTGCCATACAATTCCAAAGACAAACCAGAAATTGGCTTGGAACTTTCAACATCGGTTGCCCATATATGAACTCCATCGCTTTCTTTTTTTGCGGTTAATGCAATGGAAGAGGCAATCAAAATTTTTTCAGAATTTCTGTTAGCATCGTAGTAATAATAAGATCCGCACGGACTTCTCCAGCCGCTGTCTTCGTAAACCAAATCGCTTTCAGAGTAGCTTTCATTTCTGTTTTTGCATGGGGCAATGAGATTTTGCGAATTGAATTTCAAGCTTACAATATATGCCGCTCCAGGTTTTTTGGCAAAGTAATTGGAAATATCAATTTCTGTTTTTAGCCATTCATTTCTATTTGGGTTTTCAAATCTAACTTCTTTTGAATAAACTTTTTTTGCTGTTCGCTCAATATCAGAAATCCATCTGTTGGAAGAACGCAAATCATTGTTTTGCAGAAAGAATATTAAATTCTGCGGTAAAATTTCTTGTATTTCAAGTTCTGCCGCCGCCAAATTAATGCTTTTGAATTGCAAACGCCCTTTGTTTTCCAGCGGCAAAAACAGCCCGCTGCCAACCCAGCTCAACTGAGGCTGTTCATCGTTGAATGAGAACTGCTTAACAAAATTATTTTGCATTTTTGTTCCGTAAGCGCTTGGCAAACCGCTTTCAATTCTTAGCGTGTATTGCACCCCATAAGAAAAATTTCCGCTCACTTTCAAAGTTCTGTTTCTCACCGAGACCTTGTGCCTCACGCCTGGCGAAACGCTCACAAAACCAGAAACATCCCTATCGTTTGCAATAGGGTCAGAAAAAACCACTTCATAGGCTTTTTCGCCTTGCGCGGCAGAGGCTTCTTTGGTGCTGACAACAGCAAAAGTTCCTGCGGCGGGCAGCAAAAAAGTTTCGCTAAACAGGTTTCCGCTTGCGCTCCAGCTCTTTAGCAAAGCAATTTCTGCGCTTTGAGCTTTTGTTGTGCGAGTTACCGCTTCGCTTTCTATTCTCAAATTTCCATGTCCGTCAAAAAACATTTTATGCGGTATGCTTTTGGAATTAAAGCTAAGCGTTAATTCCTTTCTCAATTTTGCGCTATCGGGCTTGTCTGCAAATCTAAGTTCCAGCACAAGTTTTGCGGTATTCACCTTTCCGGGCACAGGCTCAAAACCCCCATTAATTTCCAAGACCTCATTCGGGATTATTTTGAATTCAAAATTATAATTATTTGCATTCACAGCGTTTCCAAAAGCTTTTTTGCCATTAAAAACCGCCTTGTATGCCTGCCCGCTTTGCAAAGGCTCGCTGGGCGTAAACTGCAAAAGCGAAGTTGTAAGCCACTTTGCCATGCCCTTTACCGCTGGCTCAAACTCAACAGGATTTACAGACAAATCTTCTCCAACCGCATTTTGCAAAACCATGTTTCTATTAAATTCAATCTCAATCGCGCTGCGAGAACTCAAAATTTCCGTAGGCTTTGCAGAAACAAAATTGGCTAGGTTTATTGTTTGCCCAGCAAGGTCGGCAGCAATCAAGTTTCGGGCGCTGGCTTCGGTTTCCTTTTGTCCGCATGAGGAAAATAGGAAGAGGATGGACAACAGAGGCATAAAGAGTTTTAGCATTGGAATAAGGTAGAAAATATCTAAAAAAGTTAATCAACGCTTTTACTATTTTAATCCCATGCCTAAAAAGCGCAAAAAGATACAGATACAGATTTATTCTAAAGGCACGAACAAGCCGGAATACATTACTATTCCTGTTAGGATAATAGCATGGTGGCTGGTTGGGCTTGCTATAATAATTTTGGGCTCTGTGTTTTGGTTGCCAGACAATATGGTTAATCTTAAAAATTTTCGCATTTTTGAAATAGCCAAAGAGCAAAGAGCAATGCAGCTATCCGCAAACAGGCTAGAAAAACAGATTGCAGAGGCAAATTCGCAGATAGAGAGCGGACGCAATCTGAGAAACAAAATAAACCAGTTAGCTGGAATTTCAAACCATACGGAAGAATTAATAAGCGAATCAACCGCAAGAAGCAACAGAAAAGATGAAAAATCAGCGGATTTTGAACGCATAAAAAAATCGCTGGAAACAATGAGAAAATTGCGGGATGCTCTTTTGGAAGACGAGCGGTATGCAAGCAGCCTGCCTTTGTTGCATCCTGTTAAAAAGAACCAAAACATAACGAATAAATTTGGATTGATACAGGATCAATTGACAAAAAGAGAGTTGCCGCACAGAGGTTTGGATTTTGCTATTAGCGAAGGCGATACAGTTATAGCCACAGGTGATGGCGTTGTTAAGGCTGTTGCGAGCCAAAGATTTGGTTTTGGAATTTCACTGGAAATTCAGCATACGCCAAGCATAAAAACTGTATATTCGCATTTGCAGAACGTTTTGGTTCAACCTGGAAGGCCGGTAAAAAAGGGGCAGCCAGTGGCAATAGCTGGCAGAAGCGGCAGCGTTTTGTGGCCGGTTTTGCATTATGAGGTTCATTTTGACAATCAGCCGATAAATCCAGAAGATTATTTTATAACGCGGTAGGGATTGAATTTACATTCATAAAGAATTTCTACCTTACCCCCATGCCACAAATAACCCTAACACTCCCAGACGGCTCAGAGAAATCCTTTGAAAGCGGAATTACCGGCTTGGATATTGCAAAGAGCATTTCAGAAGGCTTGGCTCGCAAAGCCATTGCCGTTAAACTTGGCGA
>WRMM01000118.1 GCA_009777135.1 Candidatus Fibrimonadales bacterium | reverse complement strand
AGAATTTGAAGGCATCAACAAAGAAACCAAAATTTCCATTTACCTGTTCTTCCGATAATCCTAGCAAGCGAAATACCTTTTCCTGGACTTCAGGATTGTGTATTCTAATATAACCGCCGCCTATTTCAACGCCGTTCAAAACCAAATCGTAAGCCTGTGCTTTGCAGTCTTTGAGGTTTCCGCTTAGCATCATATCCAAGTGCTCAGGGAGCGGGCTTGTAAATGGATGATGCATGGATGTATAGCGTTTGTCTGCTTCGCTGTATTCAAACATTGGGAACTCGGTTATCCAGGCAAATTTGCGAACATCGGGATTCATCAAGCCTTTTATGCGAGCTATTTCCAAACGTAGCTGCCCCATTGCATTTGCAGCGATTTTTTCGGATGCTGCTATAAAGAACAGCATATCGCCTGCTTTGCCGCCCAAGGCATCGCGGAGCGCATTTAATTGTTCTTGCGTAAAGAACTTGCCAACCTGCGTTTCTACTTCACCGCCATCCTTAACGCGCATCCAAACCAAGCCCTTGGAGCCATAGCGCCCGACAAATGCCGTTAAATCATCTATTTGCTTGCGGGTAAAATCAACGCAGTCCTTTGCGGCCAAGCCGCGCACAACGCCCTTGTTTGCAACAACGCTTTTAAACACTGCAAAATCTGCATTCGCTGCAATTTCGCTCACATCAAAAATCGGCAAATCAAAACGCAAATCTGGCTTATCGGAACCATAGCGCAGCATAGCCTCTGCATATTTCAAGCGCGGAATTTCTGGAGCTTCAAAATTCCAAGTTTTCGCTAGAACCTCTTTAACAAAGCTATCCAGCATAGCCATAACATCGTTTTGCTCAACAAAAGACATTTCCAAGTCTATCTGCGTAAATTCCGGCTGGCGATCTGCTCGCAAATCTTCGTCTCTAAAGCACTTTGCTATTTGGTAATACCTGTCCATGCCGGATATCATCAAAAGCTGCTTGTATTGCTGGGGGCTTTGGGGCAAAGCATAAAATTTGCCCGGATTAACGCGGCTTGGCACAAGATAATCGCGCGCGCCTTCTGGCGTGGATTTGCAAAGCACCGGGGTTTCAATTTCTTCAAAACCGTTTTTGCGGAAAAATGCGTGAGTCTCGCCCAAAAGCTTGCTTTTGAGCATCAAATTTTTCTGAATCCAGGGACGTCTCAAATCAAGGTAGCGGTAACGCAGGCGCAAATCATCGTTTTCTTTGCATTCTTCTTTGGGATCGTTGATTGCAAGCGGCGGGTTTTCGGCTTTGTTCAAAATAACAAGCTCGTCTATTTTAACATCTATATCGCCTGTGGAAATCTTTTCGTTTTCCATGCCTTCAGGGCGTTTTTTCACCTTGCCTGTAGCCTGAATCACAAATTCATTCCTAAGCGTATCTGCAATTTTGTGCACATCAGCATTGTGAGCGGGGTCAAAAACCACCTGCGTTTTGCCATATTTATCACGTAAATCCACAAATATAACGCCGCCTAAATCGCGTCGCCTATCCACCCATCCGCAAAGCGTAACGGCCTTGCCAATATCACCTTTTCGCAATTCTCCGCAATTATGTGTGCGTTTCATTTTAAACCTCTAATTGTGTGCTGAAGGGAATTTAGTAAAATTACATAGGCAAACAAATAGAAATCTGAACCTCGCACCCCTCAACATTAACCGAAACCCACTCTACGTCTGTATCTTCGCCGCTTGTTAAAAGCGCCAAGCCCTGCGTTTCTTCCAAAATATACGCTCTGTATTTTTCAATGGCGCTGTGTATGGGTTCTTCAACGCTGCGTAGCGATATTTTTATTTTGTCCGTAATCTGCAAATCCATTTCTTTGCGGCGATTTTGAATGCGGTTCACCAATTCCCTTGCAATGCAGCTCTGCTTTAACTCCGGTGTGATTTTCAAATCCAAAGCGACGGTGTAGCTTTCGTCGGCTTCAACCGCCAAGCCTTCCGCAACTTCGCGCACAATCATAAGGCAAGAAGCATCAATCTCAAGCCCAGAAACGTCAAACGAATTTCCGCTTTGAATGTCTTTGATTTTTTCCACGCTCAAACCTGCTATGGCTGCAGAAATATTTTTCATATTTTTTGCGTATTCTGCTCCCTTTGCCTTTATCCCTGCAAAATTCGGCTTTGCAGAAATCTTTGCAAATTCGCTGTCGTCGTTTGCAAAAAGCAATTCCTCAACATTCAATTCCTCTAAAATCAAATCTTGCATTGCTTCTGCAACTTCCTTTGCCTCCGCTGAGTGAGGCACAAGAGTGAGCGCTTTCAAAGGCTGTCTGTTTTTAATTTCATGGGCATTGCGAATCACTCTGCCTTTTTCTATAACTCTGCGCACCAGCTGCATTCTGCGAACAAGTTTATCGTCTGCAAATTTGGCATTAAATGCGGGGTAATCTGTTAAATGCACAGAAACAGGAGCGTTTGGGTTTGCTTCTCTTGCCAAAATCTGGTAAATTTCCTCTGAGAGGAATGGCAAAAATGGAGCTAGAATTTTGCTGAAATCAACTAACGCTTTGTAAAGAGTTGCATAAGCATAGTTCTTGTCGCTGTCATTATCGCTTTTCCAAAAACGGCGGCGGCTGCGGCGAACATACCAGTTTGTTAAATCATCAACAAAAGAAAGCACAGTGGGCACAACATTGTAAAGTTTATATGCAGTCATTTCTGCTTCAACTTTTTGGCTCAAATCCTGCAAAACCGCAATTATCCAGCGGTCAAGCTCGTTATCGCTTTTCCATTCGTCCGTAGGTTTCCATTTGAGCTGCCCCTTTGAGGAATCTGCATTGTGGTTGGAAATAAAGAAGCCTGCGGCATTCCACAGCGGGAGCATAACGCCTTTCACAATTTGCTTGACTCCCTCTTCGCTAAACCTAAGCTCCTCCGCTTTTAATGCGGCGGAATTTATCATGAACAAACGCACTGCATCCGCTCCGGTGCGGTTTATCAACTCGTTTGGATCGGGGTAGTTCTTTTTGCTTTTGCTCATTTTTGAGCCATCTTCTGCCAGAATTATTCCGTTCACAATAACATTTTTGAATGCTGGTTTTTGGAACAGGGCAGCAGCCAAAACAGTGAGCGTGTAGAACCAGCCGCGAGTTTGGTCAAGACCCTCTGCTATAAAATCTGCGGGAAAGGTTTTGGAAAAAGACTCGGCGTTTTCAAATGGGTAATGGTTTTGAGCGTAGGGCATGGAACCGCTTTCAAACCAGCAGTCAAAAACCTCGCTTGTGCGTTTATAAACTTTTCCATTTGCCGTTATTTCAATATTGTCAACAAAGTGCTTGTGCAAATCGGTAAGCTCAACGCCGCTTAATTTTTTCAATTCTTCTATTGAGCCAACGCAGAGGATGTCGCCGTCTTCTGCAATCCACACGGGAATTGGCGTTCCCCAAAAGCGGTTGCGAGATAAATTCCAGTCTCTGGCGTTTTCAATCCATTTTCCAAAACGGCCGTTTTTAATGTGGTCTGGAACCCATTCAATTTGCTGGTTGCAGGCAATCATCCATTCTTTGACGGATTTTGTTATGCCTTCTGAACTTGTTGCAGGAGCATCCAGTTTCATAAACCAAGTGCTTAAAGCACGGTATAAAAGCGGAACTCCTGTTCGCCAGCAATGCGGGTAGCTATGAACAATGGTATCGTGTTTAAAAATTCTGCCTTGCTCTTTTAAAAATGCTATTATGGATTTATCTGCGTCTTTTGCGCCAATTCCATTCCACTGCGAAACCTTGTCTGTGAATTTTCCCTCGGCATCAAGCGGGTCAAAAAGGCCAAGATCCAATTTTTGCCCAAGCGTAAAGTCTTCTTCGCCAAAGGATGGGGCAATGTGAACTGCGCCCGTGCCGTCTTCTACGCTCACAAATGGGGCGGTGTAGATGGTGTAGCGGTTTGGCTGTTCTTCTGCGTATCTAAATAAAGGCTCGTAGCGGAGGCCTGCCAAATCTTTTCCTTTGCATTTGGCTGCTATTTGAGGCTCTTTAAAATAAGCGCTTGCTCTGGACTCTGCAATCCAGTAGCCGTCTATCAAAACATAATCTATATCCGCTCCAACGGCAATTGCCAAGTTAGATGGCAAAGTCCAAGGGGTTGTTGTCCAAACAAGCAGGCTTTCGCCTTTGCGCTTTGCAAGCGGGAAAGTAATTGTTATGCTAGGGTCTTGTCGGTCTTTGTAGCCTTGGTTTGTTTCAAAATTGGAGAGCGGCGTTGCGAGCGCAGGGCTGTAGGGCTGAACCCTGTAGCCTTTGTAAATCAAACCTTTGTCCCAGCATTGCTTAAACACATTCCAAACAGATTCCATAAAATCCGTGTCCATGGTTTTGTAATCGTTGTCAAAATCAACCCAGCGTCCCATTCTGTTCACGGTTTTGCGCCATTCGTCCGTGTATTTCAAAACTGCGCCTCTGCATGCCTCGTTGAATTTATCTATGCCAAAATTATTTATTTCATCAACGCCGGCTAGATTAAGTTCATTTTGAATTATGCTTTCAATAGGAAGCCCGTGGCAATCCCAGCCAAAGCGGCGAGGCACATTGTAGCCCTTCATTGTCCAGTAGCGAGGCACAATATCTTTAATGGTGCCAGCCAGCAAATGCCCGTAGTGGGGGAGTCCTGTTGCGAATGGAGGGCCATCGTAAAAGGAAAACGGCTTGCCTTGTTTTTGGCGGCATTTGTCAAAACTGGAGTCTTTGTCCCATAGTTTTAAAACTCTTTCTTCAATTTGGGCAAAGCTTTCGCCTTTGTTTAATTCACGGAATTGCATGGGTGGAATTTAGAAAAAAAATTCTTTTACATCTGCAATGTTGCTTTCCAAGCCTTCTTTCAAGCTGCAATCCAAAAGCACTTCGCCAGTTTTTAAGAATAGAATTTTATCTGCTATGGCTTTGATGGAATTCAATTCGTGGGTTACTATCAAAATTGAGAGTTTCAAATTTTCTCTTAAAGAGAGCAAAAGCTCGTCTAGTGAGCGGCTTGTAACGGGGTCTAGCCCTGCGCTTGGCTCATCGCAAAAAAGAAGCTCCGGGTCTAGGGCTATGGCACGCGCCAAAGCAGCCCGCTTTTTCATTCCGCCGCTGAGTTCGCTTGGCAATTTATCTATGGCGTGGAGCATATTCACTTTTTCCAAGCGGCTTTCCACCATATCTTTGATTTCGGCTTTTGTTGTTTGCGGGCTGTGCAAGCGGATTGGCAAGGCTACGTTTTGAAAAACCGTTAATGAGCTGAGCAAGGCGCTGCTTTGAAATAGAACCCCAGTGCGTTTTTGCACAGAAAGCGGAATTTGTTCTTTGCCGGCTTTTAGTTTTGTGCCAAGAATTTCTATTTCACCGCCCATTGCTTTTTCCAGTCCTAAAATATTATTTAAAAGCGTGGACTTTCCGCACCCTGACGTGCCTAAAATAGCCCGAATTTCCCTTTGTTTCATTGAAAAGGAAATATCATGCAGAACTATTTTTTTGCCATAGCCAGCTTTTAGGTTGGAGACTGAGAGGGTGGGCATGGATGGAAGTTAGAAATTTCTAAATTACCTCCATGATAATTGCTCCTAGCGTTTTAAATGCGAATTTTCTCAATTTAGAAGCTGATATAAAGGCTGCTGAAAAGGGTGGCGCAGACTGGATTCATTTGGATATAATGGATGGGAATTTTGTTCCCAATATTTCTTTTGGCCCTGGAATTGCGCAGCAAATTCGCAAATGCACAAAACTTCCTTTGGATTGCCACTTGATGATAGAACGCCCGGAGCTGCACATAGCTGCTTTTGCAAAAGCCGGAGTTGAATATATAACCGTTCATGCAGAGGCAACAAAGCATTTAGACCGCTTGCTTAATCAAATCAAAGAGCTTGGGTGCAAGGCTGGCGTTGCCATAAACCCAGCCACGTCCCTAGACTCAATCACAGATATTTTAGACTTGGCAGACATGGTTTTAATCATGAGCGTAAACCCTGGTTTTGGCGGCCAGTCATTCATCCCATACAGCCTTGACAAGGTCAAGCGTTTGCGAGCCATGAAGCCAGACCTGCAAATAGAAATAGATGGCGGGATTAATTTAAAAACCTTGCCGCAAGCCAGAGATGCAGGCGTAAATATTTTCGTAATAGGCTCTGCTATCTTCAGCGCAAAAAATATTGAGCAAGAAACAAAAAATTACCGCAACATTGTATAGTGAGTAATGCTTGGGAGTAGGGAATGGGGAGTAGGGAGTAGAAACGCCTAAATTTGCTCAAATTTGACATTTTGGCCACTCCCCACTCCCTACTAGCCACTCCCCAGCGAAGTAAATCAGCATTACTATAATTTCTATATTATCCCAGAAAAAAGTTTTTTAACACAGGAGATGAAATGTCTAGTTGTAGTTGTTCCCCCCCCTCAAGCCACGCCAAGTTGAATGCGTGGGTCAAAGAAATCGCCGATCTTGTAGAGCCATCCAATATTTATTGGGCTGATGGCAGCAAGGAA
>WRMM01000117.1 GCA_009777135.1 Candidatus Fibrimonadales bacterium | reverse complement strand
ATCAGCATGAGGCGGCAGCAGCGATGGATGCTATGGAGAAAGGGTTGACGGAATGCCCGGAGTGGAGTTTGGAGCAGAGCAGGGCGTTGATGGGAATGGTAGATTGTGCCTCCACCAAGGAACTATGGCTGGAGCATCGTCAATAGAAAAAGTTTGCCCAATTTGCGGCATCCGCAATTTAACGCCTTGCGCTTCGGCAGCGCAGATCGTTCGTTCCGGCGGTTCCTGCCAGTCTTGATCGTAAAAACTAAAGCTGCCCCAATGAATTGGCAGCATGGTTTTTCCCCGTAAATCCAGATTAGCTTGAACCGCTTCTTCTGGCAAAAGGTGGGAATGCGGATTTGCGCTATGCTGTCCGCTTTCTACCATCGTTAAATCAAAAGGACCGTAATGATAGCCAATCTGCTTAAAATGCAAATTATAACCAGTATCGCCGCTGAAAAATACTCGGTGCTCAGAACCGATGAATACCCAAGATGCCCAAAGGGTTTTGCCTTTGAATATATCTCGCCACGAATTATGGCGAGCGGGTGTGCAAACAAAACGCAGGCGTTTTCCAGACAGGCCTTGCAAAATTCCTTCTTGCCACCAGGAATATTCACGGATTTTGGCAGGGTCTATTTTCCAGCGTTTTAAATGAGCGCCCACGCCTGTCGGCACCAGAAAATAACCGACTTTGGGTGCCAAAGCGCGAATAGTTTTATTGTTCAAATGATCTAAATGGTCGTGGGAAATAAAAACCGCATCCATAAACGGAAGGCTATCAACAGAAAGCGGCGCTTCCTTCTGAAAGCGTGGAAAGTTTCTTATCAAGGGAACAGGAGATATATTATCCGCAAGCACCGGATCCAGCAATACGCGAACTCCATCTATTTGCATCAGCACGCTGGAATGCCCAAGCCAGGTAACGTATAAGCCATCTAAATCTTCTGGTAATGCCTGCGCCATATTTACCTGTTGCGCAGGCAACGGCTTCTTGGGTCTGCTTACATTATTTTTTCCCCTCTGCTCAGAAATAATCTTTGAAGATTTCACTGGAAACGGATTCACATATATTCCTTTCTGGAACAAGGGCTGAATACGACCAGTATCAGCAAACTGCTCATCTGCCTGTCTGCTTTCCCCAGCGAAAATAAAGGAACACAAGCCTAGCAATAAAAACAGTGTGAGCATGTCTTGAATATAGAAAGCAATGATTAACTCAATGCTTGGGTATGGGGTATAGGGTTTGGGGTATGGGCAATGCAAAAATATGCCCTTTTTAGCGAATTTAAGCCGTTTTTTGTAAAATTCCCCATACCCTATACCCCATACCCCAAACCCAAAGCAACTTAATCAGCGATTACTATATTTTAACACATGAACAGTAAAGCGCTTCAACCTCTGAAAAACGCCTACAATGTGGCTATGAGTTTTATAGAGAATGAAACTCAGAAAAGGAAACCTAGCCCTATAGGCTCGGTCCCTTGGAAAAATTTAAAAGATGAGCTTAATTTTTTAGACAAAAAAAAATCAGACAGAGTTGTTAGCTGGCTAATAGAGAACTGGCCGCCGCATGCAAGCCGTTCAATGCCATACCTTGACGAGCACGAAAGAAACGCCTTTGATTCTGATGCTTACCGCTTGCTGCTCCGTTCTTACAGAACAGGAATGGTCTCTGAGCGCTTTATAGAAGACATAATAGTTCGCAGCGCAGACTTTGATGGCTTGCACTTCTCAAAAGAATTTTTGCACAGCTGCCTAGCAAAATTCTGGGAAGACTCCATGCAAAACATTCCACAGCCGTGGATACATTAATTGCGAATACGAATTATAGGCGGCGGTTTAGCAGGGTGCGAGGCGGCTTTGCAGCTTGCTTGCAGAGGGTTTGAAGTTGATTTGCATGAAATGCGCAAGGGAGCGGGGAAAACTCCGGCTCATAAAACTTGCAATTTAGCGGAGCTGGTTTGCAGCAATAGTTTTAAAGGAACGCAGCTTGCCAGCGCGCATGGGCTTTTGAAAAATGAACTCAAAATGCTTGGCAGTTTTCTTTTGCAGGCAGCGGAAAAAGCGAGAGTTCCCGCAGGGGAATCGCTTGCTGTGGATAGAGAGCTTTTTAGCAAAGAAGTGGAGCGGTTAATTGCAGAGAGCAAAAGAATAACTCTGCACTCCAAGGAATGCGCCGATTTGGCTTCTGATATCCCAACGCTTGTAGCCGCAGGTCCGCTTTGCAGCGATACGCTGGCTGCGCAAATAAAGGAATTGACTGGCGGCGAATTTTTGCGTTTTTTTGATGCCATAGCCCCCGTTATAGACAACGATTCCATAGATTATTCCCAGGCATTTGCCATGAACCGCCACGAAAAAGGCGAAACCGCTGATTTTATAAACTGCCCGCTAGACAAAGAAACCTACCTGGAATTTGTAAAAAGGCTGCAAGAGGCAGACTGCGTTGAAGAAAAACCCTTTGAAAAAAAAGAATTGTTCGAAGGCTGCCTGCCGATTGAAGAAATGGCGCGCCGAGGAACGGATACCCTGCGTTTTGGTCCCATGCGCCCCATCGGGCTTGGCAAACACTACGCCGTTATACAGCTCCGCGCAGAAAATGCGCAAAAAACTCTTTACAACATGGTAGGCTTTCAAACGAGGCTCAAATGGAGCACCCAAAAAGAAATCTTTAAACTTGTGCCCGCCCTAAAAAACGCCGAATTTGCCCGCCTAGGCTGCATGCACCGCAACACCTTTATAAAAAGCCCGGAATTATTAGACTCAGCATTAAAACTAAAATCTGGCAAATACTGGTTTGCGGGGCAGATTACCGGAGCAGAAGGCTATACAGAAGCCATAGCTACAGGCTGGTATGCCGCATGGAATATGGCGAATTTTTTGCAGGGCAAAGAAGATTTTTTGCCGCATGGCACTTGCATAAGAGCGTTGGCAGAAGCCATAACCGCGCCGAATAAAGACTTTCAGCCTATGAACTTTAACTTTGGGCTGCTGCCACGTCCAGAAAAGTTGCGCAAAAGCGAAAAAAAAGATTTTTTTATTGAACTATCCAGAAAAAATTTAATTATATTTACGAGATGTTGTCAGAAGAATTAGCTTCATTTTTGCGGAAACGTAAAGAAAAGATTTTTATATACGCTTGGGAATACTTCACAAAGCGTATCCAAGATGAATTGATTCGTTCTGTTATTGAAGAATCTCCGTTTTTTTATGTGGAAATAAATTTTGATATTATCCATCGGGAAATCTCTTCGAGCACCGACCGCTTAAAATTCTGGGAAGCATTTTTTGATGTGCTTTCAAAGCAAAAACGGCACAGCGATTTGTGCGGTTTTCTAAAAAACGATGAAGGCATAGCTTTTTTGTTTGTTGACTCTGATTCCAATTTAAACACAAAAGAAAGCAGTCCGGTATGGAACAGATTTAGCGAAGAGGTAGAAGCTTTGACTTTTTCTGATATGCGAAAATGGGACGGAATTATTTACGCAGAATACCCGCCTAAGGAATTTTTTGCAAGCAATGTTGAGAGTTATAGAGTTGAGAGTTGAGAGTTGAGAGTTGAGAGTTGTAGAGTTGAGAGTTTTAAGGTTCTTTTGATTGCTTCGGTTTATCCACGATTTGAGGCGGATTTGGAGGTTCCTTGGCTGCGGGCTTCGGTTGCGTTTTTGAAAAAGGCTGGCTGCGAGGTTGCTGTTGCGGCTCCTTCGCATAGAGGGATTAAGGGGCATGAGATAGATGGCGTTAGGGTAAACAGGTTTAGGTATGCGCCTGCGAAATTGGAGTTTTTAACTCATGATGAGGGCGCTCCTTCTAAAATGGCAAGAAATCCCCTGCTTCAGCTTTTGGCTATTCCATATATAATTTCTGGGTGTTTTTCAACGCTTAGGGCTTGTTTTAAATTCAAACCGCAAATAATCCATGTCCACTGGCCTTTTCCCCATGGTTTTATGGCTTTTTTTGCAAGACTATTTTACAAAGCTCCCATAGTTTTAACTTTTTACGGAGCAGAACTGCTGTTAATGCAGAAAAAAAAATGGATTAAGCCATTCTTGAAATTTTTCATAAAGCATGCAGATTTGGTAATTGCAATCAGTTCTTTCACGGCAAAAAAAACAAAAGAAATTTATCCGCGAGAAATAGAAATTTTGCCATACGGCACCACATTTGATATGGGCAACGATATTGTGCGAGCAACCCTTGCTCCTGCAACGCCATTCCGCATTTTATTCGTTGGCCGCCATATTGAACGCAAAGGAATTGAATATCTCATAAAAGCTGCTGCCTTGCTGGATAGCGAAAAATTCCAAGTTCGCATTGTTGGCGCTGGGGATTTAACGGAAAAATTAAAGGAACAAGCGCCTGAGCAGGTTTTATTTTTGGGCAAGGTTTCCAAAGAGGAGCTTGCAAAGGAATATCAAAATGCAAATTGTTTTGTTTTGCCTTCTATTGTTGATTCCAGAGGCGATACTGAGGGTTTGGGCGTGGTTTTGATTGAGGCGGTGGAATACGGAGTTCCGATAATAGCAAGCAACGTGGGCGGAATTCCCGATGTTGTTATTGACAAAAAAACCGGTTTGCTTGTTCCGGAGAAAAATCCAGAAGCATTGGCTGCCGCTATAAAGGAACTCGCCGAGAATGAGGATTTGCAAAAATCGCTTGCTCTAGGCGCAAATGAGCATATAAAGCAGTATTTTTCTTGGGATGCTATTATTGAAAAACAGATGGGGTTATATTGTTTTGCAAGAAAATAACATTTTCTAAATTCCCCCCATGAAACTTCGCTCGCTTACCACTATAGAAGGCCGCAATATGGCTGGGGCGCGCGCTCTTTGGCGCGCAACTGGAACCAAAGAAGAGGAATTTGGCAAGCCAATTGTTGCCATTGTAAACAGCTTTACGGAATTTGTGCCCGGGCATGTGCACTTGCAGCCCATTGGCAGGCTTATTGCAGAAGAAATTCGCAAAGCGGGCGGCGTGCCAAAGGAGTTCAACACCATAGCCATAGATGATGGCATTGCCATGGGGCACAGCGGAATGCTTTACAGCTTGCCAAGCCGAGACCTGATTGCAGATTCGGTGGAATACATGGCAAATGCGCATTGCGCAGATGCTCTTGTGTGTTTAAGCAATTGCGACAAGATAACGCCGGGTATGCTAATGGCGGCAATGCGGCTCAACATTCCTGCGGTGCTTGTGAGCGGCGGCCCAATGGAAGCGGGCGTTGCAACGCTCTCAAACGGAAACGCTCCGCATATAGATTTGATAGATGCAATGATAGCCGCTGCAAATCCAGAGGTTTCTGCTCAAGACTTGCTGGCAATTGAAAAAAACGCATGCCCAACCTGCGGAAGCTGCTCTGGAATGTTCACGGCAAACTCAATGAACTGCCTAGCAGAAGCCCTTGGCTTGGCTCTTCCCGGCAATGGAACTCTGGTTGCAACTCACACAGGGCGCAAAAAATTATTTGAGCAAGCCGCAAAACTGATTATAGAACTTTGCGATAAATATTACGGCAAAGACGATGATTCCATTTTGCCCAAAAGCATTGCAACAAAAGAAACCTTTGAAAATGCAATGCGCCTAGACATAGCAATGGGCGGTTCTACCAACACAATTCTGCACATACTTGCAATTGCCTACGAAGCTGGCGTTAACTTCACCATGAAAGACATAAACGAACTTTCTCGCTCAACGCCCTGCCTTTGCAAGGTTGCGCCGAGCGTAAGCAATGTTCATATTGAAGATGTGCATAGAGCGGGCGGCATTCCTGCCATTTTAGGCGAACTGGACAACGCAGGTTTGCTGAACTCAAAGGTTGGCATGGCGCATTCTCCAAGTTTAACGGAATATCTGAACAAATGGGATATAGCGAGGCATTCCGCAAGCGAAGAAGCCCGCGAATGTTTTTTAGCCGCGCCAGGCAGAAAATTCAATTTGAAAGCCTATAGCCAAAGCGAAAAGCACAGCGCCCACAATTTAGACCGCAAAAATGGCGTGATTAGAAACGTTGAAAACGCATATAGCAAAGACGGCGGTTTGGCGGTTCTTTACGGCAATTTTGCGCCTGATGGCTGCGTTGTTAAAACCGCTGGGGTTGATAGTTCAATCTGGACATTCACTGGTCCTGCCATTGTGTTTGAAAGCCAGGAAGATGCGGTAAATGGAATTTTAAATGCCAAAGTTAAAAAAGGCGATGTTGTTGTTATTCGCTACGAAGGCCCCAAAGGCGGCCCTGGAATGCAAGAGATGCTCTACCCCACCAGCTACTTGAAAAGCGTGGGTTTGGGCAAGGATTGCGCTTTGATTACAGACGGCAGGTTCAGCGGCGGAACAAGCGGCCTTTCTATTGGCCATGTTAGCCCCGAAGCAGCAAGCAAGGGCAACATTGCTTTGGTAAAAAACGGCGATATAATAGAAATAGACATTCCGAACAGGGCTATAAATATAGGTATTACGGACATTGAGCTTGAATCGCGCCGCAAAGA
>WRMM01000116.1 GCA_009777135.1 Candidatus Fibrimonadales bacterium | reverse complement strand
GCAATGAAATATTGCGCTCTGTTCATTTGCCCGGATACGAAGCTTTGGTAGAGCAAGGAGTTTTAAGCGTAATGGCAAGTTTTAATACAATAGATACAGTAGGTAATGGGCAACGTGTTCATCAGCACGTAGATTCTTTGCGCCTTACTGGATGGCTTAAAACAGAACTGGGATTTGACGGCTTTATTATAAGCGACTGGCAGGGGATTGCCCATTCCACAAGCCCCGGATATGTTGATCCAGGTGGTTATGGCTACAATCCATGTCGAACAAATCCGCTTCCCGGTTTGACTACTACCGCTCCTTCGCTTACTCAGGCTGCTGTGCGCAATGCTATAAATGCGGGTATTGACCATGCTATGGAACCGCAGGGGAGCCATACGCAATTTATCACTCATTTAACCAATTTGGTAAACGATAACCAAGTTTCCATGGATCGCATAGACGATGCCGTGCGTCGCATTTTAAGGGCAAAATTCCGTGCTGGCATAATGGATGATATTAGCGTTGCAGGGCCATCGGAATATTTATACAATACCACCAGCTATAGAAATTCTACTGCGCATAAAGAAATTGCCCGTGAAGCCGTGCGCAAAAGCCAGGTGCTGCTGAAAAACGATGGCACCTTGCCACTTTCCAAGAACGGCAATATTCACGTATTTGGCAGTCATAGCAATGACATCGCTTTGCAGAGCGGCGGCTGGACCATTTCATGGCAAGGCGCAAGCGGCAACAGCAGCTTCTCTGGCGTTGGAACTTCCGTATTATCAGGGATGCAGCAAGTGTCGGGGCAATCGACTTTTGGCACGGTGGAAAGTTCCAACATAATAGTTTATGTTACCGGAGAAAGTCCCACTTATGCTGAGTGGTGCGGAGACATCTCTTCCTTGGATTTCACGCCATCAAACACAGATATGAATAATATTGCTAATTATCGCAGTCAAGGAAAGAAGATTGTAACGGTATTCGTTACCGGACGTCCGCGCATTGTGCCAGAGCTTTTGGCTGCAAGTGATGCCTTTGTAGTTGCGTGGCTGCCGGGCACAGAGGGTGCCGGAATAGCGGATGTGCTTTTTGGCGATTATGCTCCAACTGGCAAATTGCCAATGGCTTGGCCTGCGGGTTCAGAAACAACGGATTATCCTTATGGCTTTGGGCTTAACTATTAAAAATATTGCCCAAGATTTTTACATGGGCAATATCGGCAGAGCTAACTCTAAGTATTTCAATGCTTTAGATAAATTGCAGAGCTATGAGCCTTTTGTAAAAAACGCCCAAATTGTGCTAAAAATGCAAGAAAATGAAGATTGGGTGGGTTTGGCTGATTTTTTTTGTGAAATTTCCTAGAAAATTGCTTTTTAATTTACTATATTTATTCTCCGAAGATTTTGGAGATTTCTATGGAATGGAATAAAGCGTTTGACAGAAGATTGGATTTTATAGCCAAATATCGCAGTTTGGACAAAAGAGTGCCTTTGGAAAAAAAGAAGGCGCTTCATTACCTAAACCAGCAAAAAGGCTGTTTTCATGCATTTCAGTACACAAACAAGATTTTAGAATTGTTTATATTCCTTGATGAGGAAAACAGCATAGAAACATCCCTTTCTTACCTGTCTTCAGATTTAAAAAACCTTGGCGATGTGCTTTTGCGCTCCGCAAACCCGACAAATCCGTTTTTTTTGGCTATAAGAGAAGAAGTTCCCACTTGGCATGCCGCTTCGTCAATTGACTCAGAATCGGATGAAAACGGCGCTGACGATGATTCTTGTGAGCAAAAGCTGGAAATTACGGTGATGCGCACAGATGGCGGCAAAGACATAACCGATTATGAAATGCGCCGTACGCTTAAAGACCTCAGAAAAAGACTAAAGTCATGGAAAGAAGAACTGAACATAATAGCAGATATAAGTGCCGAATTTGACGATATGGACGACAACGAAGCTGAAGACGCCGTTCTCAAACTCTCTTTGGAAAACGCTCCGCTGCGCATAAAAAGCAAAAGAGGGGAGTTATTTGTGGGTTTTGTGCCCATTCAAGAAATTTACGACTATCATTTGGAACTTGGCCGCAGACACAAGGCAAAGCACAATATGATGATTGTAAGCTCAAATATTCGCACATATCTTGGCAGCCAAACATATACTAATGCAAGCCTTTTAGATGCATTTCTTGGCATGAAAAAGAATAAAACAATAGAAGAATTCCCGTTTTTGCACAATGGAATGACTTTGACCGGCGATAATTTGCGCCCAGAGCAGGCAGACGGCAAATGGTTCCTGTCCATTGACCATCCAAAAATAATAAACGGAGCGCAGAGCCTTTTTACGTATGAACAATACGCAAGCAGAGAAGACGATCCTGTGAACCCTCTTGTTTTGGTGAAAGTGGTGATTCCATACCCGTCAGAAACCGAGGAGCATGAATCCGGAAACTTTGTTCGCCTTGTGACAATGGCAAATAACCGCCAAAATCCGGTATTTAGCTACCATTTGCGCGCCGCAGACGATTTGCAGTTCTTTATTTGGCAAAAAATGCAGGCAGAGGGTTTTTATTATATATACAAAGAGGGCGTTCGTCCCAAAACACGCACGCGCAAACTTGAAGTTCGCATGCGCCCCGAGCTTTCTAAAACCATGCTTCTTTTGGATGCGAAAATTTCCGAGAGCCGAGCAAGCGACCAGGTTTTTGACCAAGAAAGTTTTTATCAGCGATGCTTTGGTTCTTTTTACAGGCAAACAACCGAGCACGAAAGCCCATTTGTGCGTTTGTGCATAATATACACAAAGGCGTGGCAGCTTTTGGGCAGGCTTCCGCTCAAAATAAAGGCGGTTACGCCCGGGCAGGGGACTCGCATAGAGCCAAACAGGGATAATCCCTTGACTTTGATTTCTTGGCATGGCGGAAAATTGGAAGACAAATTCGCATTCCGCTCGGCAATTCGCGATGTTGCAATAGCTTTGTCGCTTCGCTACTGGCTGCATTATGGCAGGCCTTTCAGGGATTTCCAAACTTTGCAAGACAATGAAAATGAGTTCAATAGCTCCATAGTCAGATTTGTGAAGAGAATTTTAGAAGGTCCGCTTTCTAAAGTTATAGTGGCGGAATACAAAGACAATCAGAAATTCTTTGATGTTTTGAGGGTTATTGACAATGAAACTGGCGAGACCGTTGAAAGGCGTATATGGAAAGGTTTCACAAATACGGATGTTTATAACAGCATTTTGGATATTATGAGCAAAGACGACTCCGCTTGGGAAAAATGCAAAGGCGGTTTGGACGACATTTGGGATTAATATGGTTTGGGTTGTTCTTGCAATAGTTTTGCCTTTTATTTTGATTATAGGCAGTATATTGTATTTTAACATTTATTTGCGAAGGCAAATAAAAAAGAACATGAACCCAAAGCCTGTTATAGACGCTGCCTATATGGAGGCAGAAAAAACAAGAGCCAATGATGAAGATTTTGGCAGTGCATTTAATTAAATAGGAGCAAGGGAATATGAGCATGGCAAGCATGGCAGAAAAGGCAATGGCATATTTGGAATCTGCCGGCAAGTTAACGGAAGATAGTTTAAAAGATTACATTCCAGAAGAAACCGAAACCCCAAAAAGCTTGCATTCCGCAATGCGTTATGCGCTTTTGATAGGCGGAAAAAGACTGCGCCCGGCTCTTGCATTGGCTTCTTACGAGTTTTTCAATGGAAAGCCGTCTGAGTCTATTCGCTTGGCAATGTGCGCTTTGGAAATGCTGCACACGTTTTCTTTGATACACGATGATTTGCCCTGCATGGACGATGATGATTTTCGCCGCGGAAAGCCATCTACGCACAAGGTTTATGGCGAAGCCGCCGCAATTTTGGCTGGCGATGCCCTTTGCATTTTTGCATTTGAATTGATTTCTCGCACAGGAAATGCTGCCGTTGTTGAGGAGCTTGCGCGCTCGCTTGGCACAAAGGGCATGATTGGAGGGCAAATTATAGACATTGAGTCTGAGGGAAAGTCCGTTGATTTGGCAACGGTTGATTATATTCATTATCATAAAACGGCAGCTTTGATAGAGGCTTCGCTGGTTACGGGGGCTTTGCTTGCGGGCGCCAAAAAAGAGGATTTGGAGCATATAAGAGAATTTGGCAAGGGAATTGGTCTTGTTTTCCAGATTGTGGATGATATTTTGGATATAGAAAGCTCGACTGAAAAGCTTGGCAAAAAAACTGGCTCAGACATTAAAAAAGGCAAAGCGACGTATCCTGCGGTTCTTGGCTTGGATGCTTCAAAGAAGAAAGCCGTTGAATTATACAATGAGTCTTTGGCATTTTTGGAAAAATTTGGAAACAGAAACACCGATACATTTAGGAATATAGCGGCATTGATTATTGAGCGGTCGTATTAAAACCCGCCCATAAAGCCTAGAGATATTTGGCCTAGAAAATTGTTTCCGAATGAATTTCTTAAAAACTGCCCGGGACCTTGGCCAAGTAAAATTCTAGCGTCTATGCCTAGGTATTTTCCTGTTCTGCGATAGCCGCCTATAAGAGCAAGCGATGGATTTCTGGTAAGCCCGTCAAAATCTTCCCAAGTCCACTCGTTAACTCTGATTTTTGCCTGCATAGGGAATTGCGCATATCCTCCAATATATAATCCGTTAAGCCCTGCGCCTATTGCAAGGTCTATTGAGGTTTCTTCTATGCGATAATTCAGGGTTCCTGGTACGCCGTCGTAGGCTCTGTGAGAGTATAGGGCATCTGTGAAAAATAATATTTCTGAATAATGCATGTTGAGCGTTAGACCGCCTGAGAGCGTGTATCCGGGGTAGTGCTGTTCCACTTCAAGTTCTGTGAAAAAGAATGTTCCTCCAGCGTAAAAAATTGGCCAAACGGAAAATTCTGCGGTATCTTTTATTTTTCTTTTTCTAACTAGTTCGTCAAAATTAAACTTGGAAGCATAAACGCTCTGCTGCGAAAATAAAACAGCAAGGATTATTGCCAATAGGTATTTAATCCGCATTTAATATTCCTCCTAAGGGCTTTCGCTCGTCAGGATTGTTGATATTTGCCACAAGCATTTGATTTGTAAGCGTTTCTCTATTGCTTCTGTGTTTTTCACCTATAAATATTTGCGCTGTTTGGTAACTTTCGCCATTGCTTGCATTGAAAAATATAT
This sequence comes from Candidatus Fibrimonadales bacterium, assembly GCA_009777135.1. Classification (GTDB taxonomy): domain Bacteria; phylum Fibrobacterota; class Fibrobacteria; order Fibrobacterales; family Fibrobacteraceae; genus Fibrimonas. The sequence continues at coordinate 1,323 of WRMM01000116.1, read as the reverse complement.
AGCCATGTCCTTCAGAAACAATCATTTCGGATATTCCGCCTGGTTCAATATTTCCAAAATTACGCCCATTCCATCTGACATTTTGCAAATGTATTGCAGATTCGTTTCGGAACTCCATTTTTGTGGCTCCAGGCACAAATTCTATATTGCCTTCTGTTGCGCAAGAATAAAAGGAAAAAACGGCAAATAACAAAAATTTTTTCATAATTTTGTTGCCTCCGATTGCCTAACCTCTTCTCCATTAAATTCAAAATTATATACGTAACCATTTTCTATTATTAGTTCTGGAAAGGGATACCTTTCAAGTACTTGCGTTATGGTGTAGCCTTTAATTTCGGTTCCGTTTGTAAAACTGTAAATTCCTGTTTCTCCGCTCTGCACGTGCAATTCTCCGTTGCCAACTTGCTTAAAAAAATTACTTAGATAATTAAATTCAATGGGCATTTTTGAAGTGTTTAGAATTTTTACAAAGGCTTCGCTTAATTCCAGTTTTGAAGGATTTGGAATTTGAATAATGTAATGCTTTCCTGCTTCAATATTTTGCGCTATTTGCATATTGGGGTCTATATCAGCGCCATTAGTCCAAACATTGTCTGCTACCATATACCAATATCTTATGCTGAATACATCACCTGCGCCATAATTGTTGCTTGGGTTAAGTTCAATTGAATATATATTTCCGGGCGCAAGTTTATCTACTAAAATTGAGCCTCCGAAATGGGAATGGTGAATGGTAATATGGTACCTTGATTCATTGTAAAAAGTAACTTTACCTGTAGGTTCGGGTGAGTTATGTATATCGTGCTTGCCGCAAGAAAGATACAAAACAGATAACAGCGTCACTAAGCACAGCGCCGCCGTTTTGCGTTGCGCAAATCTTCTTGCGAAAGTCATAAATTTCTGCTACAAAGATTCTAATTGCTCAGACAGATCACGTTCTTCGCCCTTAAGAAGAGTTGCTTTGTAATTATTCGCATTTTGTATGCCGCCATCTCCGGCAGTGTAAATTACGGAAACCGAATAATTGTATCCATTCTGAATAATAGGCGGATCTGTTTCGCCTGCTTCAAGAACAGGAATTTGGATGCTCTCACCATAGCATACAACTCTTAACTGTATTTGAGCGCCTTCATCTGAACTTTCTACTTCGAAAACTTCATTTTCGCCACTGCCTATGGAATTATAGCCATTTTGAGAAATCAAACGTCTGCTGCCATGTTGCACATAGCAGCTCTGGTTTGCAATGGAATGCACGACTGTTATATATGCAGCAGGATGTTTTAAAGTTCCTACAATCGCGTCCCAAGTGAGCGATTCATCATT
>WRMM01000115.1 GCA_009777135.1 Candidatus Fibrimonadales bacterium | reverse complement strand
TATTGCGGATGGCAATGGATATTCAAATGTTTGGCCGAAAAATCCGAGTGAGAGGGGGACGGAAAACGGATAAGAGATTGAAGGCATACAAGAAACTTATACTTAAAAAATAAGATGCGTTGGCCCTACTGTCCTGTGAATGGCAGCCCCCTTTGGAGGCTCGAACAGACGGCGGATACGCCCCCTGAAAGAATGCGGAGTTACGTTGCTCTATTTCTCAAAACGTTCCATCCCCGCCATTGTTTGGGCAGCTTTTCTTTGGGCAAGCACATTCCTTTACATTTGCGCAACTCATATCAGCAACAGCCCGATTTGCAACCGCACTCTTGCTTTTCGGCATAAACCGTTATGCTTAGAATAGCTGTGGGGATCGTTTTATAGAGAGTGATTTCCTCTTCCGTTAAATAATTTTTCAAAATATCGTTGGGAATAATGATAGGTTTTTCCTTTTGGAGCGTTATATTTTTAAACCCAGCTTGTTCTATGAATTGCAAATAATCTTTCTTCTGAATGGCTCCAGACACGCAGCCAGCATACATTTCTGCGGCTGAACGAATTTTTTCAGGCAATTCCCCTTCAAGCACTATGTCGGAAATGCTGAAATGTCCGCCAACTTTCAGAACCCTATAGATTTCTTTAAAAACAGCTTGTTTGTTAGGCACAAGGTTGAGCACGCAATTGCTTACGATTACATCGGCTATGTCGGCGTTTACAGGCATGTTTTCAATATCGCCTTGCCTAAATTCCACATTGTTGAATCCCATCTTATCGGTGTTAATGCGAGCCTTTTCTATCATAGCCGGCGTAAAATCCACTCCAATTACCTTTCCCGTTTCGCCTGCTTCCTTTCTGGCAACAAAACAATCGTTGCCGGCGCCACTGCCTAAGTCTATCACCACATCCCCTTTCTTGATTTTAGCGAACTGCGTAGGCAATCCGCAGCCTAAACCTAAATCAGCATCGGGATTATAGCCGTCAAGTTGGCTGTAGTCTTCATTCATTATGTTATACACTTCGGTTGAGCAGCAACCCGAACCGCAACACGAGCTGGCATTGGTTTCTTTGTCCTGCAAAGCAATTTCGCTATATTTTTGCTTTACGGCTTCTTTTATTTTCTCGGCTTCCATATTTTAAACACCTTTGTTTGAGAATAGTTTGAGAAAAAATATAGAAATAAAATTGTTGCATAATTCAAAGCAATCCCGTTGCGAAAGGGCAACCACGGTGGGTTTTATTGGGCGTGTATCTGGCTTTTGTTTGCGGTGCTTGAATGGGGCTAGCCTCACGGCTAGCATCACATGAGTGAGCATTGCCGAAAGGGACGGAGTGCCTTGTGCATTATTAAAATCATTTTCTACATTTCCGCAGAATAGGAGACACGCAATGGCAAATAAAATGAATGTTCAGGGAATAGAAGTTCAGTATAAGCGTATAAATGAGCATGATTATATATCATTGACAGATATAGCAAGATACAGAAACTCCGCTTTTCCGAGCGAAATAATACAAAATTGGATGCGTAACCGCAGTACAGTTGAGTTTCTTGGTTTGTGGGAACGTTTGTACAATTCGAATTTTAATTACCTCGAATTCGAGGTAATTGACAAAGAGGCTGGACGCAACGCCTTTGTGCTTACGCCTAAAAGATGGATTGAAAGCGTAAATGCTATTGGCATAACTACAAAACAAGGCAGATACGCCGAGACATTCGCCCACAAAGACATAGCGTTTAAGTTCGCAAGCTGGATTTCTGTTGAGTTTGAGCTGTATATTATAAAAGAATTTCAACGCCTCAAAGAAGAAGAACAAAAAACGCTTGAATGGACGGCAAAAAGAGAACTTGCGAAAGTGAATTATCGTATTCATACGGATGCGATAAAGGAAAATTTGATTATACCTAAATTAACTCAAAAGCAAATTTCTTTTGTATATGCCAATGAAGCGGATATGCTGAATGTTGCATTATTTGGGAAAACAGCAGGCGAGTGGAAAGCTGAAAATTCGGATAAAAAAGGCAATATGCGTGATTATGCAAGTATAGAGCAGTTGTTAGTGCTTGCAAATTTGGAAAGTTACAATGCGATTTTAATTGAACAAAAGCAGTCGCAAACGGAGCGAATTGTTTTGTTGAATAAAACCGCCCGAAAACAATTGGAGACTCTTTTAACGGCAAGGGTTGGACAAAAAAGGTTGCTGGTTCTGCAAAATAAACAATGAATTGTTCTTTGATTTCTGTGATAATAATAATTTTACCCGATTTTGCGGAACGGATGATTGATTATGGTTACTGATAATGAAAAGCAATCCCCCTCGCAGGGCTTGCCTGTCTCAAAACGTAGCGATGCTTTAACCGAGATGGCTATAAAAGAAGAGGATTTTGAAAATAAATCAAGAAAGTATGCGAGCTATCTTCCTTTTTGGGCATAAATCTTATTTGACGGCTATTTGATAAAAAACAGAATTACCCTGTTAATTATTGCAAAATCAGCGTTTTTTATTTGACGTTCATTTGAACTGGTCGCAATTTGCGACCAGTTTATAAGCTATTGCACCACCATCCGCAATGTCTGTGCGTTGGTGCCAAACGTTGTTTTCACAATGTACATACCCTTTGGCAAATCATTTAGCGGAACGTTATATACGCCGTTTTTGAAATTTAGCGTTTTTTGCATTTTGCCACTTAAATTGTAGATTTCCAATTGGGCGGTATTTTGAACTTGGAGAGCAATGGCGTTTTTGGTGGCAAAAGCGGAGTTTGAAGTGGCAATCTGCATAACGCCGTTGCCACTTGTGGGGTCAGAATTATAATCTTTAATTTTAATGAATTTTTCATATTTGGCTGCCAATGCTTCCATGCCTGGTTTGGCGGCATTGTAGTCGTGGGCTACGGCTTTGCCGGCTATTCCATCATTGTCTTCGAAATATCTCCAAGCCAAAACGCCAGCATAACCTTTCTCATAAGCATGCATGTAAAGCTCTACCGGAGTTTTTGTACTAACTCTATAAGAAGGATATGTTTCTTTATCCCAACCGGCAGCCCAAAATTCGCCGATAACAAGTGGCTTGTTTAAATTCCAATAAGAAAAAGGATGGTCAAAAGGATTTTCGTTTGTATATAAATGCTCAGGGTAAAAATGTACCTGTAAGAAATCCAAAGTTCCGTTCTGTTTACCACCCGCAGTTATCATGGCGGCATCTGTCCAGGTTGGCAATGCGGCTGCGTTGTTTACGCCAGTGGAAACCAGCAAGGTATTGTCATGATCGTGAATAGCTGCAACAACCCGGTTGGAAAATTTTTGAATGCTGAGCAAGTCCATCGTTTCTCCTGACCAGCCCTGAATCATGCCTTCGGGTTCATTGAACAATTCCCAAGTCCATAAGGCATTGTGGTTGCCAACGCCAGCAAGTATGGGGTTCATCGCATTGTTAATAAAAGCCTCAATACCTTCATCTGTGAATAGTTTTCTATTGGCATCATAAGGTACCTTGCCGTTATAAAGGCCCCATTGGTCTTTTTCCATCAGGTTATGGCTGAACAAGCATAAAGATACCATTACGCCATATTCTTCGGCAATATCCAAAGCCTTTTTTATATTGTTAATGGTGTTTACCGGCAAACCAGATACCAGATTTGTTGTGGTATTTATATTTGGACTTTGGCTCATATTGTTGAACAGCCACCAACGTATGGCATTTCCGCCTGCAGCGCGAATGTCTTGCACTGCTTTGCGCCATTTGTTTTCATCAAGAGGAGCAGCTCCAATATCAGAATTGAAATCTATCCAGGCAAGGTTCATACCGCTGAAAAAGATTTTTTGACCCTTGTACTCAAACTGCGTACCGTTGATTACAAGGCCTGGGGCTGCGTGTATTGTTCGCATAAGAATGCACAAAAATAGCAAAAAGAATTTTTTCATATTTTACCTCACTATAATTTTTTGGATTTGCCCGGTTTTGGTGTTTTTAACGAGATAAAGACCGGGAGTTGTTGGTTTTTGGGTGCCTAGCGGTTCGCCTTTTAGATTGTAGTATATTGTCTGAACCCCGATAATCCCGATTAAAGGATTTTCCCGATTTGTGATGATGGGGGTTGTGTTGGCACTGGAGGAACTGCTCGGCTGTCTACTACTAGATGATGGCACTACAGATGAACTGCTGGAACTTGTTCCGCCCGTTGAACAATTAATTTCTGTGAACCAATAAGATTGGTCTACCTGCGCGCCAGTCCAAAGCCAAGATTGCAAACATTCATTGCCATGTATTGGATTACATATATAGCATTTTCCATTCACAACAATACAGGTTTCTACTCCATTAGGCGGAGCAATTTGTCCGTTGGTAGGAGGTATGCAATTTCCCGAATTGCTGCTACTGCTCGGCGGTCTACTACTAGATGACAGTGCTACAGATGAACTGCTGGAACTCGGTGGTCTGCTTGAAGATGAAGGCATCATTGAAGAACTGCTTGATGATATGCTGCTGGATGATGATGCTATACCTCCGTAGTTTGGACCAGTGCAGGGGCCTGTCGCAGCTCCCGTATACACATCCCTCAAAATTTGCGGACAGCTACTCATTTGCGTCACAGTATATTTTGGGTTATCCGCAGCCTCAAGCCATTCCGCATGCCAGAGACAACCTTGCAAGAGACACTCTCGCCCCGCTCCGCCAAATACTTCCTGACACTTGTTCGCAAGGCATGTTTTTTTATTACTGGCATTTTCACAGAACCCAACCAAAAGACCACCACACCTTGCGCCCAGCACCCCATCACTCGGAGAAGGCCAAGTACTACAAATGCCATTACGAGTGTCATGACTGCTTTTGTTTCCAAGTTGCCAGTTAAAGCTGTCGAACTGCCCTACGCCCCCACCTGGAATTAAAAGGTCAAACTGCATATTGCCAACATCACCCCCGCAATTGCTTACCATCACTTGCATTTTCTTATTTGAAATTGGCCAACTGCCATCCCAATTTCCCTCGCCAGTGAACGACAGCTCGAAACATTTACCGCAATCGTTCGAGTTGTGGGATGCCACGAACCCATAACTTAAAGTTGCGCTGGCCGCCCATGGCGCCATGTCCCAGCAAGTGTAGGATGCGCCACCACCGCAACTGCTGCTGTTAGCGTCATTGGTAGGATTGAACCGCGTATTGTCTCTGCGGCATTCCTTGGCAACAGCGCCCCCATGATGCTGTTGTTTATCTGACCAGGAGCAACTCTGCTTGCACCCGTCCCAATAACGGGACAGCCAGCCTGTGTTTTGGGCGAACCCATCAATAGTAAAAGCAAATACAAACAACATAACAGCGTAAAATATTTTACACATAATGCCTCCTTATGAGATTATGGCTATTTACTTAACGACTGCCGCCATAATCTCCAGTTTGGTTTAAAAAAGGGCGGCCGTTTGCCGCCCCCTTGATGCAACCTTCATTACATTATCTCACAACTACCGCCGAACTGCCGACCCTCTTACCGGCGACCCTCGTCTCAACGATATACCGGCCCGCCGGAATTCTCGCTATAGAAAATTGTCCGGCTCCAGACGCCGTGAACCTTGCCACCGTCTTGCCCTGTACGTTCACAAGTCTGACAGCCATCGGCGTGTTGTTTGTACCGGTAACGTTCAAAACCCTGCCCCTCACGGAAACGGCGGGCGTCCTTCCGGTTGCGCCGGCAACATTTACGTTGTTGCGAGCAACGGAGGATGTTCCGTTTTCTTCTAAGGCTTTTAAGTTGGGCATATTGCCGCTTCCCAAAAGCCCCGTCATAATTTGCAACGCCTGACTGTAATAAGGCTCGTTGTTGAACGACATTAACCTCGTCCAATACGTATCCATTTTCGCTTGGTTCGACGAAGTGTAAGAAAGCGCGTTCATAAGCGGCCCTACAAAACTCGAATTACTCCAGCCGCTCATGGCTCCGGTTGAATAGTTTATACCGTCTCTGATAGCGGTCGCGGCTTTATCGTGTAACCATCTTGAGTCGAGATTTCCAAGCATGGTTTTCGCGTCGGCGTGTCCGTACCAAGCGTTAGCCCAAGCCAGCCGCCACGGGGTACGGATAGCGTCGTAGCTGAATTCGCCGCGGGTCTGAACTCCGGCGGCTGTGCACCAGTCGGACCATAACCCGGTCGTATTATGCTGGTTGTTGCGGAGCAGAGTATAATTCGCGGCAATAACAGCGTCCCATTTGTCTTTGGCGGCCTGATCGGTTTCCACTTCTTTGAAAATCTCGAACGCGGCGGGGCTGATGTAGCTCGGATTTTTTTCACTATCCCAACTATCCCCCGGCTTGTGCAAATTATTCGCTGCGATTTCATGCTGCCTTACTTTTGCGAGTAATTCCCTCGCATCGGTAAGGTATTTTTCGTCGCCGAATTGGTAGTAGGCCATTACAAGCGCAAGCGCGGCGTCGAATTCCGCGTCGGTAGCGGCCCCCTGTCCGTCAACACTGCTGAAACCGTTTATCCTCCAATTCATCAACCCG
>WRMM01000114.1 GCA_009777135.1 Candidatus Fibrimonadales bacterium | reverse complement strand
CCTCCACATCCATTTTTATAAAAGTAACAGGCTCTTTTTCATCTTTAAGATATTCATCTAAGCTAATAGCTTCAATAATTTCTTCTCCATCAGGATTTATGTGACTAGAACTTGGCAACTTTTGGTTTTTATAAAAGTTCAATGTTTCTTTTTTATACCAAAGCCCTTTATTTACAACCTGAACTTTATCGCAACTTTGCATATTATTTTTGCAAATATTGCATTGAATAAGATTAGGCTCAAATATTATGCTTCTGCCCTCTCCCCAGCTGAAGAAATCTCTTGTAGAAAACCCGTCATAACCGCCAGCATCAATAAAAAATTCATTCTTTTGAGGTTTAAGATATGGCAAATCAAAATACTGATTGGGATAGCTAACAATATAATTCTCTGGAAAATCATTGCTTATCAATTGCTGTTTCATTTCAAAACCATACGCATAACTTGATATAAAAACCATAGCATTCTCAGAGTTTTTAATAAATTCTTCAAAAGATATTATAGGCAAAGTATCAGATTTACCTAATTTAGACTTATCATTATCTATAAATGCTTGCCAAGGAATTTCTGGAGTAACATTAATTGTGCGATGGGATCTAGCCCCCGCTCCAAATAAAAAAAGAGTCTTTTCTGTTTCCTTCAATTTTTTATAAACGGAATTTTCATTATTCATGGCGCGCACCATCCCCTGCATATCGCCAGTCAGGCTATAACACAGCCGCTTTTCAAACAAAAAACGGCTCTCATCATCTCCCAAACGGGAATATATAGGTTCTAAACTAAATTTTTGCATCATTTCTTCCTCACCTCGCACTCCCCCTTCCCCTTAAACACAAGCACTGCAAACCTAACATCATCCCTGCCGGCAAACCTAGGATCCTTCTTATATTTCTCAATCTGCGCTTCTGCTTCCTCAAATTTAGCCTTTACTTCCGCTTCAGTCGCATCAGTCTTTGCATATTTTATCTCAAAAACATACTCAAACTTAATGTCCTTCACGGCGGGGTGCTTCTGCAGATAAATATCCGTGTAGCCGTTTATGTTCTCATATTCCGAAACGGGCAAATACAAGCGGCTTATGAACAAGCTGGAAAGCATCATTACTTTTATGTATTTTTCGTCAAAATTTGCCAAATCCCTGTTAGAAAGGCGTTTAAGAAAATTCTCCGTGAAAAAATCCAGATAAGGCTTTATATTGCCTCTGAAAGCCATTTCCCTAAGCGTGGAAGAAAGCGCCGAGGTGCTAATCCGCGTTTTCTCCAAATTCTGGACGTATGAAACTATATATTCCCAGTAAAGAGTTCTTATTGAGTAATTGGGGATTCTCAAATACGTTTGCCCTTCCATGACCCCACCGTTGGTAAGCATTCCCATGTAGAACAAAAGGGAAATAAAGTATTCTTCGCTCTCCAGCTTTTCCAAAGAAAACTTCTCGACTATATTGCCAAAAACGCCGCCCTCCAGCGTTATCTGCAGCAGTTTTTCCCTGTTGTTATCGTTCTCCGCCAAGCGGCGCAATCTTTCGTAATCGGTCTGGAGATTGGTGTCTATTATCTGGCTGGGCTGCTCGCCTAGCTGCAAAATTTGATTGAACAAAAACAAAATCATCTGCGAATTGTAAACTTTGTTTTCTGCTCTGTTATTGAACATATAGCCGTTGTAGTAAGCTTCCATGTCAACTTCTATTAAATTCTTGTCAACGCCCGTTTCCTGCATCAGCCATTCAACTTCCTCTTTAGTAAAGCCAAACATATCGTTGTATTTTGGGAATAAGCTGTAATCGCTTGCCATGTTGAAGCCGCTCGTCAAATCGTTCAGCATCATGGGATTGATACCCGTTATGAATATGCGGCGAACAACGGATTTAGTTCCCGTTTTCAGCAATTCGTAAAAAGCACGGACAATGCCGCCTGCCTTGACTTCATCCTTGTAGGTTTTGCCCATCGCTATAAGATTGTTCGCAAAATGGTCGTACTCGTCTATGATGGCAAAAACAGGAACGTCTGCGCTGGCAGCGGCCCTGTAAGCCAAATCCAATGCGCCTGCGCCGGGGTTTCGTTCGCTTATAGTTTGCAGCAACTCTGCGCTATTGGCAAAAAGAGCCGTGTATCTATCAATAAACGCTTTTACGCATTCCTGCACCCTGTTTGAAAAAGATTTTCTAAAATCCTCGTGGTTATCGGTATCAAGCCCTGAAAAATCAAAATTCATAACAGCATACTTATTCTTCTCAGGAGTAGGATTTTTGCCAATGTACAAATCCTTGAAAAGAGCATCTGTTTTTTCCGCCTTTTCCAACCCGTAATAATTCTCCAGAATGGAAATAAAGAGGCTTTTGCCGAATCTGCGGGGGCGAATGAAGAATTGGTATGTATTATTCTCGTTTTCCAATAGTTCAATGTAGCGGGTTTTGTCTATGTAGGCATAGCCGCTTTCGATTAAATTGGCAAAGTTGCTTTGGCCGTAAGGAAGTTTTTTGGGCATAATGGATAAGATAGAATTTTTTTCTACATTATCGTAAGATGCCTAACCCCATACGCCTAAGCTCCCAAGAACTGCGAGCAGTGCAACTCGTGCAAGTTGAAATGCTAAAAGAAGTACATAGAATTTGCGAAAAGAATGGAATAAAATATTGCATAATAGCAGGAACGTTTTTGGGGGCAGTTAGGCACAAAAAGCATATTCCTTGGGACGATGATGCTGATGTTGCCATGCTGCGCGAGGAGTATGAGAAATTTGCTGCGATTTGCCAAACGGAAATAAATAGCGAAAAATTTTATTTTCAAGATCATAAAAAAACAAAAGGCTATCGCTGGGGGTATGGGAAAATACGTCGCAAAGGAACAGATTTTGTTAGATTGGAACAAGAGCACATGCCTTATGAGCAAGGTATTTTTATAGATGTGTTTCCACTGGATTATGTTCCGGAATTTGCTCCGCTAAGAGGTTTGCATTGTCTTTTTTGTTTTGCAATCAGAAAAATGCTTTGGTTTAGCGCTAAAAATAGGCTCATTGAAAAAATTCCATTGCCATTCTTTTTTTTCTTTTACAATATTTTAACAAAAGCAAAGCCCACAAGCCTTGTTCGCATTTTAACTTTCCCAACGCCTAAGAATAGAATTTATGCTTACAAAGCAAAGTGGTATAAGGAACTTTCAGAGATAGAGTTTGACGGCTGTAAATTCCCTTGCCCAAGAGATGGGGATGAGTATTTAACATTTAAATTTGGCAATTATATGGAATTGCCTCCAGAAAATGAAAGGAAAACGCATCCTATTTCTAAATTTACTTTTCTACTTTATCCAAAATGAAACAAACGCCTCAGCTTCCGAAAGGGACTCGAGATTTTTACCCTGCTGACATGAGGGTGCAGAATCATATTTTTTCAATTTGGCGGCAAGCCGCCTTAAAATTTGGCTATGAAGAATACGAAGGACCTACTTTTGAGCATTTGGAGCTTTACACAGGAAAAAGCGGCGATGAAATTGTCGCTCAGCTTTACAACTTCACAGACAAAAGCGACAGAGCTTTGGCTTTGCGCCCCGAAATGACCCCAACGCTGGCAAGGCTGGTTATACAAAAAGGAAACGAACTGAAAAAGCCTTTCAAATGGTTTTCAATTCCCCGCTTGTTTCGCTACGAGCGGTCGCAAAAAGGGCGGCTTCGCGAATTTTTTCAGTTGAATTTGGATATACTCGGCACGGAAAATATTAGCGCAGAGGCAGATTTAATTTCTGCAATAGCGAGCATGCTTTTTGATTTTGGCTTGAACGAAAATGATTTCACAATAGGAATTTCCAGCCGCCGAATGTTAGCCGAATTTTTAGAAAATCTGGAAGTAAAAGACCCGAATTTGATTTACCCGCTTTTAGACAAACGTTTGAAAATGAAAGCAGAAGACTTTGAAAAAGAATTATTAAACGCAGGCTTAAGCGAAGAAAGAGCAAAAGCATTAAATGATTTTATGAATTGCTCAAGCATTGAAGAATTGCCCGAGGTGCAGGGTGTCGCTGAATTGAAAGATTTATTTGAGCTGTTAAAAGCCGCTGGATGCGAAAACTGCATTAAGCTGGATTTATCCGTTGTGCGAGGGCTTGCTTATTACACTGGCATTGTATTTGAGGTTTTTGACAAGAATAAAAACATGCGCGCTATTGCCGGCGGCGGCCGCTATGATAATTTAACGGAAACTTTGGGCGGTCAAAAAATTACGGGCGTTGGCTTTGGAATGGGCGATGTTGTTCTAGCCGATTTGCTTGCAGAAAAAAATCTGCTCCCGCAAAGTCGCTCCGATTTGCAAATATTCATAGCCTCTTTCAGCAGCGACATGAAAACTTTATTTAAAACCGCCGCAGAACTCCGCAAAAAAGGCATTGCCTGTTCACATTCCTTGAATGCAGTAAAATTCGGCAAACAACTGGAAATGGCAAATTCCGCAGGCGCAAAATGCGTCCTTTTTGCAGATGGCGAAAAATCAAAAGATGGAGTTTGGGAATACAAAATTCTAGCAACAGGAGAGCAGGGCGTTGACAGCTTAGAAAACATATTAAGGAGAATTGAGAATGAAGAATAAAAATTCATACGATGAGCGGCAGGGGCATATTCCTTCGTTGAAAATGCCTGATATTGAAAAGTGGGAATTTATGTATCCGAATTCTGCAACGGATTTGCGAATTGAGACTTCGGAATTTACATGCGTGTGCCCAAAAACCGGCTTGCCAGACTTTGCTACCCTTGTAATAGAATATCGCCCAACCAAGTATTGCCTAGAGTTAAAAAGCTTCAAGGAATATTTGCTCTCTTACCGCAACCTAGGCATTTTCCACGAACACGTGGTAAACAAAGTGCTGAAAGACTGCGCAAAATCCATAAAGCCAAAATCAATGAAAGTAACAGGAATCTTCAACTCTAGAGGCGGAATACAGACAACGGTAACGGCGGAACTATGAAAAAATTTTTGAGTATCATTTTATTATTCTCAATTCTCAATTCTCAATTCTCAATTCTTTACGCCCAAGAAGAAGAACCAATTTCCGAAATACAAGCCATGCAGCAAGAGATTATGCAAGCTGCGCAGCCAGACTCTTCAAGCGAAGAAGCCTTTAGCGATAATTTGACTCCGCAGCAGAGGTTTGAAGAAGAACCAAAGCACAATGTGCGCTCTTATGACTACAAACAGCAGGTTGTAGTTGGCGGTGTTGTTATGCTATGCGTTACCCTAGCCATGGTGGCTAGCAATAATTACAATCCTAAGAGAGGACGTTAGGATATTTAGGACTTGGCCCGTATTTATTTTCGCCACGTTCGCCGTCCATTAGAGTCCATGCAAACACAATTATATTCGGCACAATAACGGCTATTATTAACGCCAGCAAAGTAAAAATTATCACAAGATTCGACAATCCTTCCCCTGCGAGCACAACAAGCAAAATTACAAAAGGTATGAAAATAATTATAGGAATAACCAATATCAAAATCCACCATCCGCTTTTTCCTATATCATGCAAACGTCGAGCTAGAACTGCCAAGAAAGGCAAAGACATGGCTAAGCCATATAAGCCAGATAATAAGTTTATAAAAATTTGAGCTACAGAATCCATAGTAGCAAAAACATCTAAGCCTTCGACTGCTAGGCCTGCAATAGCACCTAAAGCAATACCTATAATACCCCCTATAATCGAAATAACAAGCGAAAAAATAAAAAAGAAAAGATAAAACCCCCAATATTCTCTCCGTCTGGCTCTGCCTTTGAAGTTCACATAATTTTTAAGGCATTTCACATAACATGCCCACAGCGAGAGTTTTTCGGTATCTACCATAAGAAGCAATATAGTAAATCAGTGTCCTAAGACTTTTTCTACATTCTCTATTATGAGAATCCTATCACTGCAAGGCAAATGGCTTGGGAGCGCGGCTAAAACTCTTGATTGGTATAAAACGGAGGCTTTGGCGGATAAGGGCAAATTTGATTTGCTTGTTTTGCCGGAGCTTTGCCATACTCAGTATTTTCCCTTTGAAGAAGATGAGGCGTATTTTGACTATGCTATTTCAAAGGATTCTCCCATTGTGGAGGAATGGAGAAATTTAGCCAAGTTTTTGAAATGCGTTTTGGTTTTTCCGTTTTTTGAAAAAAGAGCAAAGGGAATTTACCACAACAGCGTTTATGTTTTTGAGCGAGATGGCAGCATTGCAGGCTTTTACCGCAAAAGCCACATTCCAGACGACCCCTGCTTTTACGAAAAATATTACTTTATGCCGGGCGATACCGGATTTAAGGTTATTCCCACCAGCGTTGGCTGCTTGGGCGTTTTGATATGCTGGGACCAGTGGTTTCCGGAAGCGGCGCGTATTTTGGCATTGCAGGGCGCTGATATTTTGATTTATCCAACGGCGATAGGCTGGGATGTCAATGAGTCTAAAAAAATCTATGCCCGCCAGCTTGATTCCTGGATTACCTCTATGCGAGGCCATGCCATTGCGAACAGGGTTTTTGTTTTGGGAGTGAACAGAGTTGGCAAAGAGAACAATCTTTCTTTTTGGGGCAATTCCTTTATCTGCGCACCGGACGGCTTTAT
>WRMM01000113.1 GCA_009777135.1 Candidatus Fibrimonadales bacterium | reverse complement strand
GGTGTTTTTTTGCGTTTTATGCTTTACCTCGCAAACGGGTTTACAATTTTAAGCGTATTTTCTATGACTTGCTCATGTTGCATATCTTCGCTGTAAACTATTTTGCAGTCATTTTCCAAAGCGGAAGCCAGCACTAGGGAATCCCACCAAGAATAATGATATTTATCTTTAATTTTCAAACATAATTCTACGGTTTCTATTGCAATTGATTTTACATCAGTTTGTTTTATAATTTCTTTTATATGATTAGTTATTTTCTGGTGCGATGGTTTAGATAATTTACTCTTTGACATTACTGAATAAAATTCATTAAGTATTTGAACGCTAACAACAATAAAATCTTCTGCTAAATCTTTCTGCAGTAATTTTTTTGCTATATTGTGCTTCTCTATATCATCGCTGGAATAAGCATAAACAAAGATATTCGTGTCAACAAAAATTTTATCTTTCATAAAGTTCTTCTCTTGACATTTTTTTCAAATCAAACCCTAAGCGAACAGGTTTATCCATGCCAGGGAATCGATTTTCTTTTTCTTGTTCTTTTTTATACGCAGTTGGTAAAAAAATTACAAAAACCTCGCTTTTTTCATAATAAGAACTAGGAACAGGTTCCCTTACCTTTACTATTCCATTTTCATACAAACCTTGCACCGTAAGCATAAAATATCCTCTTTTGATAAGTAATTTAGAAAATTACAAAAAAACAAGCACCCTCACAGGGCTTGCTTTTGCGTTCCCTAGCCGCCGTTCTTCACGCAACGGATGGAAATCAGGCTGGTCTTAAAGAAGAAGTACCCGTCCACGCTGTTGGATTGGTAGTGCATGCGTCGGCTCCGGGCTAAGTTGCTAACGTACTCC
This sequence comes from Candidatus Fibrimonadales bacterium, assembly GCA_009777135.1. Taxonomy (GTDB): domain Bacteria; phylum Fibrobacterota; class Fibrobacteria; order Fibrobacterales; family Fibrobacteraceae; genus Fibrimonas. The sequence goes on along the minus strand of WRMM01000113.1, from coordinate 5,766 downwards.
GTAGCGCTCCACCAATGGCCAACATCGCCAGTTTCTTGGAAACTGCTGCCGTCATTGTAGCCGCCGGGAAGAGCCGCAAAATCGTAAGTATCCAGATTCGTATGGCTGCTGCCTATCATGCCCCATCCACTCACAGCCTTCAAATGCATGCCCGCGCAAGAAGCGCAGTTTCTGTCGCTCTCAACATAATCAGTCAAGGCCGTCCACTCATCATCGCTTGGCAAATGCCAGCCCTCGGGGCAAATTCCCCGAACGCCGCTGGGAACTGCGGTGGAGCTGGCGGAATTATTCATAGCCGTATTCCAGTTGTAAATGCGGCCATAGCCAACGCAAGTTGATGAACTACCACCACCACCGCATTTGCTGCCGTCTGCGTTGTAATTTAAATTCTCCGCCATCCAAATCTGGCTGCCTATCTTAACCCATTTGTAAGTTTTGCTATCACGAGTATCTGTAAAAGTACCGCTGTTGCCGCCTGCGCCGCTACTGCTGCTGGATATAGCTGAACTGCTGCTCAATGCCGAAGATGAACTTGGAGCAACAGAACTGCTACTTGACGTTGTGCCTGACGATGGCGGTATTGCCGAACTGCTGCTTTGCGTTGTGCTTGACGATGATGGCGTTATCGAATTGCTGCTTGGATTATTTTCTTCTTCGCTGCTGCCAGATGAGCAGGACATTGTTATTGCCATGGCAAGCGAAATGCTTGCCGCCAAAAGAAAACGATTTGTTTTTGTGCTATTTGTCATACAAGTTAATATAAAATCTTTTTTGGAAAAATGGCGGTTTTGGCATGATTTTTTCTTTTTTGTCACTTTTTTGTGATATTTGCGGTGTTTTTTTGCGTTTTTTTTATTTCCATGCTATTCAAGGCTTTTCGTTTTTCAGCAAGTCTAAGATATAATTTGCTCTAACAGATTGAGACGGATCTGCAAGCGTTTTCGCATTGTCAATAATAGCCCGTGCCTCTTTTTCTTTCGCAGGGAACTCCGCCAGCCATGATTTATGATCCAGATCGTATATTGCCAATGCTTTGCAGTAAACCGCTAAATCCTGTAAAGACGGATATTCATTTGACCTTACTGCCCCATTAAAAAATGCTTTTTCTGCAGCTTTTACTTTTTCTGCGTTATCCCAGTCATCAATAGTAAAACCAAATTTTTCTTGCGCAAACCTCATAAAATAATCTACCCTAGCATACACAACGCCGCTGCTCATATAATCTTCTTCGCTTCCAAAAAAATCCCCTATAAAGCGTTTATAGCTGCTCGGCTCTTCCCCACAATAGGCCATTATGCTGCCTTTTTCCGCCATCAGCGCATATTTTTCAATTTCCGCCATAAATGCTTTTGCTTCTTCCGGGTTGTCAAAATAATTTTTCACTAAATCTTCCGCAATCATTTTGCCGGTTTCTATATCTATGGTTCTAGATTCTATGTCTTGGTTTGCATTGGTATAAATCATTCTGCCCAAATTGAACGCCATGGCAGCAGCGTTCTCTACTTTTCCTTCCAAAGCTGCAAACAGATTGTGTTCAAATGACCCTTCTCCAAGTATAAACCTAGTGGGGAACTCCGCCTCTTGAGCCCTTTTAAGTTTAAACTCATCTAAGCTTTGTTTCATTGTTTCCAAATCGAAAGGCAAAGACCCATCGCTAATATCATGAAGTTTCAATTCAAAAAGCCGTTTTCCCTCTTCGCTTATAGATACGCTTGCAGCCTCGCTGTGAAAAGCCGATGTTTGCTGATTGCCTTTATTTTCAGCATATTCATTTTGCGTTGCATTTGCTGAATCTGCATGAGAGTTTGTTCCAGAAATACTTGCTATTGTCATATATCTTTTATCGGCATAAAAATGAAAAACTTTAGCGGTTTTTGGGAATATTGCAAGCAGTAGCCAAGCTGCCATTGGTGGGTTTTGCGATAGAATTAAACAACACCCGAAAAATCCCTTAGCACCTGCCAATAGACATTATGCTCTTCTTGCAAAACGCGGCTTGCTAAAATTTCTGGAGTATCGCCAGGCAAAACGGGCACTGAGCTTTGGGTTATTATTTTACCGGAATCATAGTCTTTGTTTGTAAAATGCACGGTAACTCCAGTGATTTTAACTCCGGCTTCAAGAACCTTTTTGTGCACATGTATGCCGTAGCAGCCTTTGCCGCCAAAAGCGGGCAAAAGAGACGGATGAATGTTTATTATCCTGTTTTCGAAATACTCAAAAACGTTTTCAGGAATTTTGCGCATATAACCAGACATCACAACCAAGTCTGGATTTTCGCTTTGCAAAATTGATAGCAAGTTATCGCCTTCAATCAAGCGAACAGGTATTCCATGTTTGTTTGCAACATCTATAGACTTGCTGCCCGGCAGCGTGATGAGGCTTATGCACTCGGCAATGAGTTCTTTTGAAACTATGCGTTGCATAATCGCTTCAAAGTTGCTGCCTCTCCCAGAAGAGAGCATTGAGAATTTAAGCATTAGAGGAATATAGTAAAACGCTGATTAAGTCGCTTTGGGTTTGGGGTATGGGGTATAATTTCACAATATACCCCATACCCAAGCATTGAGTTAATCAGTGCTTACTATAGCAAATGCACCAAAGCGTATTCCATTTCTTCTTGCGGCAAGCGGTAGTTCCAAATTTTTGCGTGTTTTAGCAATTGAGCGTTTTCCTCAACTATCCGCTTTGATTTCAAAGTCAAAAAATGCCCGCCTTTTTTAAGCAATGTTTTTGCACGCTCAAAATCTTCGCTCAAAGAACCGACCGCTCTGCAAGATACAATGTCGATTTGCAGGTGCTGCAAGGGCAAAAATTTCTTTGTTCCTACGGTACCTTGAATAATCTCCAAATTCTGCAAATCTAATTTCTGTTTAACGGAATGCAAAAATTCGCAACGCTTTTTGCGGCTTTCAACAGCAAAAAATTTCATCTGCGGAAAATAAACGCAAAGCGGAACCACAGGAAACCCAGCTCCAGAACCGATGTCAGTCCATATTATTTTTGAGTTGAGAGTTGAGAGTTGAAAGTTAAGAGTTGAGAGTTGAGAGTTGAGAGTTGAGAGTTGAGAGTTAAAAAAAGAAGCAAATATGAGTGAATCTGCTACGTGCCTTGTCATTAGTTTTTGTTCGTCGTTTTTTGAGACTAGGTTTGTGGTTTTGTTTGCTTCTAAAAGAAGTTCGCAGAATTTTGAGATTTTGTCCAAAAAATTTTCTGGCAAAGTTAGATTGTGCTCTTTTGCAAAGGAAAGAAATGCAGACATGGTTTTATATCATGTGTATGATTCTTGCTATTCTGCGCCATCTTATGTCAACAGGCAGGTAAATCCAAGTCCAAGGTTTTAGCAACTCAACTTTTGATTTTTCTTCCAAGCTGTAATATATTATAAACGCCTTGGCTTTGATATTTCTTGAACTTACAAAGCCCCAATAACGGCTGTCCAAGGAATTATCGCGATTGTCGCCCATCATAAAATAAACCTCGTCTTTTACCGTATATTGCTGAACCGGCTTGCCATTGACTGTGATTTGCCACTTTAGGATTAGAGGCGGCGGAGCTAGGGAATCTAGGGCGGCGGAGTCTAGCTGAGAGTTTTCAAATTCAACGTTTGCTTCCAAGTCTTCCAGCTGGGAGCCGTCAAAGGCATCGTAGCCTACCAAACGGCTGCCAAAGAGGCTTTTTTGCGGAAAGTTTGGATTGTAGCGCGTTAAAAAGCCTGTGCGGGCAAATTTGCGGAAAAAATTCAAGTTCATTTCGCCGCTTATGGTATCGCCAATTTGCAAACCTTGGGGAACTATGCGGTTTTTGCTGAAAATTGAGTTTATCAGCAAATATTTGTGATTTTCCACCGGCACGCGAAAATTTTCAAAAACATAATCTTGCAGTTCCTGCCCGTTTTGAGTTAAAGAAATTTGAAGTTCAACAAGACTATCGGGCATTTCTTGCACCATTAATGAACGAATCCACCACAAGCTATGAGTGGAAAGGGTGTCAAAGCTTATGGTTTCGCCTAGCTCTGGAACTTTTATTTCCTTCAAATAATCGCGGGGAGAATTGCCTCTGGATTTTTCGGTGTGTTTGCTTTTGCCTTTTAGAATCTGCTCTTCGCCATCCAAAAATAATTTGCCATCTTTGAGCGCTACGGTTTGGCCGCTTTTTGCAACGCATCTTTTTATGTAGTCTTTTGGACCATCTGCGTAATGAATAAGCTTTGGGTTGCCGGCAGGAGCTTCATTGTCCCAAAAAAAATTGCCGAGCATCAAGGCATTTGCAAGGTGCGTGTAGCGGTTTCGGTCGTAGTCTGGGTATTCAGGCTCGCCAGGGTAACGAAAAATAACCACATCGCCCACATCTGGTTTGGAAAAGGGTATTTTGCTGTTTGTAAAAGGAACGGGAACTCCGTAAATAAATTTCAATCCTAAAAGAAAATCTCCTTCGTAAAGGGTGTTTTCCATTGAGCCAGTTGGAATTTTGAAAGCTTGTATTGCAAGGGCTATGACTACAAGGGCAGTAGCTATGGGAATTGCAAATTCACGAACAAAGACTTTTATGAGTTTCATTTGGGTGTAAAGTAGAAATTATATTGTAAATATGGCAGGCCGTTACGGGTGGGGGTCAGGGCAAACGCATCTAAATTTAAATCTAAATCGTGATTTTACCGCAGGTAAACGGTATTGCTGTGGATATTTGGATGTTGCAGACGTTCGTTGCCGTGTTGCGGATGGGCGTTGCGAATGGGCGAAAGATTTTTCGCCCCTACACGGGCGTGCCATTCGGTATTTTTCGTGTCGTTATTTGTCATATTCTGGATAAACGCAATAATAATCCGTCCACAATCAACGCTGTAGGGGCGAAAAATCTTTCGCCCATTCGCAACGAATTGCAATATCGCAATGAATATTTGCCGTATTTTGCCAAAAAATCAGGTATATAGCCAAAATTTAGATGCGTTTGCCCTGGTGTGAGGGTACGATTACCCTCGGTTATTTCAATCAAATAAATAAGTGAATCCTAAAGAAACTTGATATAAGGAACTATCATCACCGTTTTCGCTAAATAAATTTGTCAAGGCCAAACCGACAATAGTACCTCTAATGTCAAGTGCTAAGCCTGAAATAAAATTATAACTACCACCAATGATAATGCCAAAATCAACAGCAGATCTGTCTTTAAAATCAAAAGAATTACCATCCGTATCTATTTTAGTAGCAAAGGGAAGATCTAGTTGCACTCCAACGCCCAGCCAACTATCGCTATCAAAACCAAAAAATCTAAGAATTTCACATTGAACCATTGCTGGAATGCTAATAGCAAATTCACTTGCTGATTGCTCACCGCCTCCAGGCAATTTCATGTTGTAAAGCGTTCTATAACCCAATTCAACTCCAGTGCGAGTTGCAAAGTTGCCGCTAATAGGAATAACCGCAGCTAATCCGCCTCCAACGCCCAAACCTATTCCATAATCTTCATCTATTTCCTTACCATTGCCAGTGGTGACAGAATTTCCATTTAATGCCACTCGGACACCAAATTTTTCTCCCTGCGAAAAAGAAAACACCGAGGCTAAAGCAACTATTGCAGCTATTGATAGGATTTTGTTCACAAAGAACTCCTTTTTTAAAAAAACATACAACAAATTTAAAACTATTTTCGCCGTTTGTCAATGGCTGGTCATAAAATTGTATAGTTAGCAGGAGGTTTGCTGAATTTACGCATTCCCAATAGCATACAGAGGCCAAACTTTTATATTATCATAAAAAGAGAAAT
>WRMM01000112.1 GCA_009777135.1 Candidatus Fibrimonadales bacterium | reverse complement strand
GCAAGAAGAGCAACTGTCAGACGAAGAAGGCCAGCAGGTTGTGAAATTGGTTAGCTCCATTATTCAAGATGCCATTATACGCAAAGCTTCTGACATTCATTTGGAGCCGCAAGAAACTTTTTTAAAGCTCCGCATTCGCATAGACGGCGATTTGATGGTTTTGCCTCCTATTCCAGGCCGCTTGATGCCGCAGGTTTTGTCTAGAACAAAGCTTTTGGCCCGCATGGACATTGCAGAAAAACGCCGCCCTTTGGATGGCCGTTTCACGGTTCGCGCCCGCGGCAAAGAAGTTGATTTGCGCGTTAGCTCTTTCCCTGTGTCTCTTCGCAAAAGAGGCGTTGTAGAGAAAATAGTTATGCGTATTCTAGACCCAACTGCAGGCCAGATAGACCTTGACAAGATGGGTCTAAGGTCCTCGGTGTTCAAGGAGATAGATTACACAATTCATTTGCCAAACGGAATCATGCTTGTAACAGGCCCAACTGGTTCGGGTAAATCAACAACTCTTTACGCTTCCATCCGCAGAATTTTGGACAACACAATAAACATTACCACAATGGAAGACCCTGTGGAAATGAACATAGAGGGCGTTAACCAAGGGCAAATAAACAATGCCGCAGGCTTCACTTTTGCCAGCGGCATAAGAGCCATTCTTCGCCAAGATCCTGATGTGATAATGATTGGCGAAATGCGCGACAAAGAAACTGCCAGCATGGCAATAGAGAGCGCATTGACTGGTCACTTGGTATTCAGCACCTTGCACACCAACGATGCCGCCGGCGCCTTTCCTCGTCTGCTAGAAATGGGTTTGGAGCCATTCCTTGTAGCGACCGCAATCAAGGGCGTTCTAGCTCAGCGTCTTGTGCGCAAAATTTGCCAAGAATGCAAAGAAGAAGACACAACCATAGACCAGTCGCTAAGAAAAGACTTAGGCATTCCAGACGATGTAAAATTCTATCGTGGCAGGGGCTGCAACAAATGCGACACCACAGGCTACAAGGGCCGTATAGGCATTTTTGAATTCTTAGTTCCCAGCGAAGAAGTTCGCAATTTGATTCTAAAAAGAGCCAGCGGCGACGAAATAAAAAGAGTCTGCTTAGCACAAGGCATGAGCACCCTCCGCATGGACGGCATGGACAAAGCCCGAGCTGGCATAATAACCCTAGAACAAGTACTGCAAGCCTCCGAGCGAGATGAAGATAAAAAGACGATGGGGTAGGATTATAATCGCTGATTTAAATGTTTTGGGATATGGGACAAGCGAGATGTAAATCTTCGTTGGCTGGAGCATGATTTATGATGATGAAAACAATTTCTTCACCTAAGGATTTAAATGTTTGGAAAGAAGCAATGAACCTTGCAAAACAGGTATATCTTGAAACTAAAAATTTTCCAAAGGAAGAAGTTTACGGTTTAACGAGTCAAATACGTAGAGCGGCAGTTTCAGTTCCAAGCAATATAGCCGAGGGCAATGGCAGAAAGCATAAAAAAGAATACATAAATTTCCTGTCAATAGCCAATGGCTCTTTAATGGAATTGGAAACACAGCTTATATTATCACAAAACATAAACTATTTAAGCAAAGAAAATTTAGAACTTCTATTAAAGCAAATAGAAATAGTATCTCGTTTGTTGAACGGTTTGCGAAAATCTTTAGAAAAATCATGCTCCATGTCCCAAACAACAAAATTCTAAACCCCGCTTGTCCCATGTCCCAAACATTAAAATACGCATTATCCTCCCTCCTCTTCGCCGCAAACATCTTTGCTTTTAGCGAAACGCTCGACATTCGTATTTTGCGTGTGGAATTTCTTGAAGAAAATCCTGACAATTCGCTCACAACTGGGCGCGGAACTTTTGACTCTGACCCAAAGGATTACAAACTAGACCCTAAGGGCGCAAGGGCTAGCGAAGCTTATTGGCAAAGCCATATAAAGTTTGCAGAAAATTATTTTAAGCGGGCTAGCAACGGCAAAGTTTCAATTAGCGCAGAAGTGTATCCAAAAGGGCAAAACGCCTCTTACAAACTGCAGAAACACATAATAGACTATAACCGCACAAGCCGCAAAAAAGGCGAAAAAATGGCAGAGTTCGATTCTGCCCGCGCAAGAGATTATGCGGATTTTGTGAACGATGTTTTAATGCTTGCAAAAGAAGACAAAGATGAACCTTTGAAACCTTCTATTTTTGGAAAAAGAGTTATTTTAATAGCACATGCGGGCGCAAATCGCTTGATTGACGGCGGAACTTTGGGCACTCGCGGCGCAGACACGCCCGGCGATTTTATGGATGCGTATATAGACAGCACGTGGGGCGAATTTTGGAGAGGCTTTGAAGTTTCAGAAGAAGACTCCATCCAATCCGTTGTTGTAACCAGCGAAACCGCTTCGCAAGATGGCTTGAATTGGGGAATCAATGGCACAATAACAAGCCAGCTAGGGCGCGAACTTGGCTTGCCATATTCCTTTGACGTGGTAAAAGGCTATTCAAGGCTTGGCTACTTTGACGGAATGGATTTTGCCGGATACAATGCGGGCAATGGTTTTTTTCCGAGTTTGCCAAGCGCATGGATGAGAGTGCACAAAGAATGGGTAAATGCGCATAGAGTTTTTCCGAGTTTGAATAAAAAAATTTCGGTTAATATTTGCGCGGCAAATTATGATAACTGCGGCTCCGATCCGCAAGTAGTGAAAATTCCAATAAACTCCAACGAATATATTTTGCTGGAAAACAGGCAAAGAACAAAAAATGGAAATGTCACTGTGCAAATGGATAATGGGCAGAGCATAACAATTCATGTAGATAGCCTGCGTTCTCATTTTTTGGATTCCGCTACGCAAAAACACAAGGGAGTTATAGAAAGCGTAGATGAAATTGATGTGGCAATTCCCGCAAGCGGCATAGCTGCATGGCGCGTGAATGAGTGGTATATAAACGAGCTTCTTCGCCATGGCGCAATAAATGCCTGGGGTGGCGATACGTTCAGAGATCATCAGTTTGGCATTGCGTTAATAGAGACAGATGGAGTTTTGGGGCTTGGCAAAGAGTTCAGGAATGCGGCGGGGGAGAGCGTTTTTTATTTTGGCTCCGGCAGCGATTTGTTTCCGCATAAAAAATTCAACAGACAAAAACAGTTTGATACGTTGCATTCAATAAATCCTTTAGGCTACGCCAACACGGCTTCTACCTTTGGCGGATATTCCGGAATCAAAATAACAGCAAAAGTTCCGCCAGATGCCCAGCCGGAAAAAACCTTTAATCCGCTCACGGGCGATAGCGTTATAACATGGCAAAGCAAAATAATTCCGGTTGAAATAGAGTGGGTGGGCAAATATGCAAAGCCAATTTCAAAAGACGAGTGGCCATACGTGCCAACAGAAGAAGATTTTTCAAAATCAAAAGCACCGGATTTTACGCGCATTGTCGCAGATATAGATGGCGATGGTTTTGCCGATTCCATATTTGTTGGCAGCAATAGGCTTCACGTTGTAGATTCCAACGGCGTTCCTTTGCCGAATTTCCCCGCAATACTTTCCAACGGCGAGCCTTTTGCAAATTTCAATTCAAAGCCAATAGCAATCGACATCACCGGAAACGACACGCTTGATATTTTGGTTCCTGCAAATAATGGTTTGATTTTAGCGGTAAACAGCAAAGGCAAATTGCTGAGAGATGAATTCCCCCTTGCCGCAGGAACTTTTGAATACGATACGCCAGACACCTTGCTTCTTCATATTTCTGATGATTACAAATATTTATTTGCCAAGCACAGAGACAATATAAGCGCTTTTTATTTGCCTTTGGCAAAAGAGTATTCATCAACACAAAGAGAACCGGAGCAAAGAGATGAAATTTCCGAGTTTTTCATTTTCCCTAATCCGGTTCGCCAAGGCAAAGCAACAATTAGGTTTAGAATTCTAGCCCCTGCCTCCAGCGCAACCTTAGACATTTTCGACATCACAGGCTTCAAAGTAGTAAGCGAAAATTTTTCCAGCGTAAATCACGGCTCAAACCAAGCAGCTTTGAATTTATCAAAGCTAGGCAGCGATGTTTACAGCGCCCGGCTAACCGTCAGGTTTGCCAGCGGCAAAAAAAAGGAAAAATGGGTGCGCATAGGGGTTATTCGCTAACAATCTCTATCCACGCGCACATCCACGCCTTTTGGCGTTTTTGGCAAAACGTTTTTAATTGCGTTTTTTATATTTGCCGGGTTTTCGGATTTTATAGTTATCACCATGCGAAAATATTTTTGCGCTTTAGAAACAAAAGGCTCGGCGGGACCAAGAATTTTAATTCCATGTTCCATGCCCAATAAATTTGCTGCTTCGCTTGCCGCCATCTGCAATTTCTGCTTGTCTTTTGCCTGAATTCTTATCTGCGTAATTTTGCAGAACGGCGGGTAGAATGCTTCTTGCCTTTCTGTTAGCTCTGTTTTTGAAAATCCTTGGTAATCGTGTTTAATGGCAAATTGCATAACTGGGTTTTCTGGACAAAAGGTTTGTATAATTACCTGCGAATTTTCCAAAAAGCGTCCCGCTCTGCCGGCAACCTGCGTTAAAAGCTGAAAGTATCTTTCGCCAGCGCGAAAATCAGGGATTGAGCTGCCTATATCCGCGCAAAGAATGCCAACAAGAGAAACATCGGGAAAGTCGTGCCCCTTTGCCACCATTTGCGTTCCCAAAAGAACATTGCATTCTTTGTCTCTGAATTTTTGCAAAAGTTTTTCAGTGGTTCCCAGTCCGCTTGTTGTGTCTGCATCAAGGCGAAGAACTTTTGCATTTGGCAGCCATTCCTTGATTTCTTCTTCTGCTTTTTCTATGCCGCTCCCAAAAAAAGCGAATTTTTTTGAACCGCATTTGCAATGAATATCAGTTGGAAATAATTTTCCGCAATAATGGCACGCAAGTTTGTCATGCTGTTTGTGATAAACAAGAGCAACATTGCAATCTGTGCATTGCAAAGGATTTCCGCATTCCTCGCAAATTCTATTTGTGCTGTACCCTCTGCGATTCAGCAAAATTATAGCCTGATTCCCCTCAGAAATTGTTTTGGAAAGCGCATCGCGCAAAATCGGAGAGAGCATCAAATCTTTATCCTGTTTTTTTCTCTCCTCCTTCATATCCGCAATAATCACCTTGGGAAGCGGCAAACCGCCTGGCCTGCTTTTCATTTCAATGAGTTTCAAATTCCCATTTTTGGCATTCCCATAAGTTTCCAGCGAAGGCGTAGCAGACCCCAAAATCACCAGTGCCCCATATTTATGCGCAATATGAAAAGCCATCTCCCGAACATTATACCGAGGCGCCGGGTCTTGCTGTTTATAAGAAGCATCGTGTTCTTCGTCAATAATAATTAACTGCGGCTCAAAAGGAGCAAGGATTGCAGAGCGGGTGCCCATTAGGATTGGGGTATGGGGATTTAATAATCTTTGCCATGTTTTTCTTTTTTCTTTTGCTCCTAGTTTTGAGTGCAGGATTGGGATTTCGCAGTTTAAAAAGTCTTCAAATCGTTTTCTAGTTTGCGGAGTTAAATTAATTTCTGGCACAAGAATCAGCGTTTTAAGCCCCAAACTCAAAGCCTCCCGCACAACCTCCAAATAAACCCGAGTTTTGCCGCTGCCAGTAACGCCATGCAACAACGCTCCCCGAAAATTAGCAGCATGCAGCATTTCAATTAAAGCATCAACAGCATTCCGCTGTTCAACCGTAAGCACAGGCGCTGAACAAATATCCTGCCCATCCTTAAATCCTGAGAATCCTGATTCAGACAATAAATACTTCCTCAAATCCACCGGCCAAAATGCAGTCAACGCTTCACCTAGCGAGCACATATAATAATTTGCGCACCACAAAAATGTCTCTACATACCTCTCCGAAAAAACATGCCCGCAAGCAGTTGCTGGTTTCAATTTGAATTTCGGAAAATTTTTGTGAACGCTCAACACAAGTCCCAAAAGCGGTTTTTTGCGCCCTTTCAGCGAAACCTCAACAACCGAGCCTCTAACAATGCTTTGGTCATTTATGCCAAAAGACAAATTGTCTAAAATGGTGTTTGGAATGCAAACTTCTGCAACCGCAAAATAGTTTTCCATCGCTACCCTTTGCAGTTATTAGTTGCTGGGGCGGGTTCGGGGGGTGGGGGAGTGGTTATCCTTTTTACTTCTTGCAAAAATCTGTCCAAAAGAATTTGTTTGTTTTTTTCTTCTTCTTTTATGGTAAAACTAAACCACGCCAAATCGTCTTTTATAAATTCCGCTTTCAAAACAAAATGCGTTTTGCCCTCAATTTTTTCCTTGCCATAATTCAAACGAATCTCAATACCATTTTCTATCTGCTCTTCTGAAAAATTATCAAAAACAAAATTATAAATCCCAGAATTTTGAAGCGCAGCAGCATATTCTTTTTGCATATCTTTTTTCATATTGCCTTCGCCAAAAAACGCTATAGGCGCCTCAGAATTAGGCGGCGGAGTTTGAAAAACAATTTGCGTCTTAGAAGCACAGGAAATTATGAGGAGGGATGCTAATATAAACGCTAATTGAAAATAAGAACGCTGAACGCAATACTTTTTTGCGCAAACAAAGCCACCCGTTATAAATTCTCCATTCTCCATTCTCAACTCTCAACTCTCAACTCTCAACTCTCAACTCCTAAGCAATC
>WRMM01000111.1 GCA_009777135.1 Candidatus Fibrimonadales bacterium | reverse complement strand
GCCCCCCCCAAATTAAACGCCCATGGGTTCAACATTTTGTGGGAAACTTCCAAAAGGAGGTTATTATTAATTAAACCAAAAAATTCCCCAAAAAAAACCCCCCCCCCCCGTCAGATTATCTGCGCATGGGCTAACGAACCGATATATATCGGGGACACAAAAAAAAAGCAAACTGAAAAATTTCTGGAAAATACTCAAATATGTTGTCGAATTAACAACATATCTCAATTCGCAGCATACAAAAATTCCATTCACCCTTAAACAAGGAGCATATTATGGCACAGCATAAAATCAAGGCACAGTTATACGATAACGTGCTAACGGAAGCACCCAACGACTTTATAGCGAGAGTAGTCTCGGAAAAATCGCTGGATATCAAAGACATCGCTCAATCAGCGACCAAAAGAGGGGGAGCCGATGTATCGGCGACGGCTATGGAACATGCCGTCAATCTCTGGCTCAAGGAAATGGCATATCTGCTCTGCGATGGCTTCGCCGTCAATACAGGGTGGTTTATGGCAGCGCCCAAAATCAGAGGCACCTTTAATTCACGCGCAACAAACAATAGGAGATTATCATGATTCGCAACTTTTCTTTTTGGCTTTTCTTAATGCTTGTAGTATCAGCTTCTTTTGCTCAGAGGCTCACTCGCATAGTTCCATATAAATTCTTCGATGGCCAGTACAGGCAAGGAGGATTTGACTATTCTTACGGCGGAAAAGGTTCTGCTGTTGCCATAGACAAGGCTCAGACCTACAAGGGTGCTGCTTCCCTAAAGATAACTCTGGACCCCAACGATTACTCTGGTTCTTCAATATGCCTCTACAACGAAACCTTCGATTTAAACAAACATTTGCTGGATGGTGCAGTTGAGTTCTATATAAAAGGCTCAAATGGCGGTGAGCAAGTCTCGTTTGGATTTCTGGATTCAGACGGCAAAGGCAAAAAAACGCAGTCTAAACTAACGCTGAATAAATATGTGCAAATAACAAAAGACTGGCAGCTTGTGAAAATTCCTTTGGCAGATTTCCCAGAAAGAGGTTTGTATTGGGACGATGCAAGAAAAGCAGAATTCGCAGACCGCATAGATTGGAGCAAAATAGCAGAATTTCGTATTTCCATAGATAAGGGAACTAACCCCGGAAGTTTCCAGGTATGGATTGCCAATGTTGAAATTGTGAAAGGTAGCGTTCCCGTTTCAAAACCAAAGCCAAAGGTTGTTTACTGGGATGAAAAAAATGAAACCATAGATGGCCCCAAAGACCCTGCCAAACTGGATGGCAAGGCTAAAGCGTTGCCGAACGGCATAGTTTACAGCGATAATTTTCAAGGCATAGGCTATGTTTATGGTGGCATGACCGCATATAAGGAACAGCCTTCCAAAACATCTGATAATCCCAATATCATGGCTTTGTACTTGGACGATAATGAATGGTCTGGCGTTACGCTTTCCATTGGTGAAGGCAAATACATAGACCTTTCCAAAGCTAGAGACAAAGGTGGCCTTTACTTCTGGGTTAAAGGCAGTAAAGGCGGTGAAAAAGTATCCGTTGGTATTCTTGATAATCAGGGCAACGACATAAAGAGTCAAACAAAAGTTAGTCTTCAAGACTGGGTACAAGGTCAAACTCTTAGCAAAGATTGGAAGCTGGTTAAAATTCCTCTGAAAAGATTTACAGATGTAGGTTTGGCATGGGATGCTGATAGACAGGCCGAAGTTAGAAAAAATGTACAATGGAACAAAATCCAGGAAATTCGTTTCTCTGTTGGTAAATTCGAGAATAGGCGTGATGGAAAACCAGATGATCCTGTAACTATATACTTGGACCAAATTACATTTACCGAAAACATAGACTGGGTTGACCCAAACTTGAAATGGGAAAAATTCAATAGCAAGGAAAGGGACTTGGTTCTGTTTGATTTTGAAAATAATCCCGCATTTGAGTCTTCGTTAGGCCCTAAATCCAAAGTTTCATTTAACATAGGTCCAGGCAACTTAGATGGCAAGTCTTTAAACGTAACAGAATTCTTTGTAGGCGACTGGGTGGATTTGGTTTATGATTTTGAAAAGCAAAAGACCCCGAAAAATCTTAGTGATTGGACAAAGCACTGGGGTTTGATGTTTGATATTTATACCGATAAACCCTGGCAGAGCATAACTGTTCAAATAGGCGATAAAGGCAGGGAGCTTTTTGTTAGCAACACAGGTGGAGCAAAAGGCAGGAGCACCGTTCTTGTTCCATTCAAGGATTTCGTTAAATTCCCATACTATCAGCCACCTGAAGCCATACAAAACGGTGTTTTTGATTTGGATGGCGTAAAAGTTTTGGATTTCAAGCCAACTGGCGAAGGTACTTCCGGCTCTTTCCAAATAGATAATGTTCGTTTAACGAATTTGCGCGAAGCACCACGTCCAAAAGTTCCGGCAGAAACAGCTTTAACAATTACGGGCGATTTTAATAAGGTTATAAATCCCTCTATTACTCCTGATATATTCGGAATTAACGCTGCATTATGGGATAGTGATTTGCTCTTGAAAGAAACAGTAAGCCAAGTAAAGAGGAATAACCATGGCATAGTTCGCTATCCAGGCGGTCTTCGTGCTGATGAAGATGACTGGGAAGAAGTTCTTGCTGCCAAAGACTGGATGGTAGATACTGATGAATTTTTGGATTGGTGCAAGGAAACTGGTGTTAGGGCAATGTTTACCGCTAACTTGGGCTCTGGAACAGCAGAAAAAGCAGCCAAGTGGGTTGAGCACACTAACAAAAAGAGGAACGCAAATGTAATCTACTGGGAAATAGGGAATGAGATTTACGGCGATTGGCATATACATTACGATAAATATGGCAAAGATAAAGGCCATGCATACGGCAAAAAAGCAAGAGACTTTATTATAGCAATGAAAAAAGCGGACCCAAAAATTAAAGTTGGCGTTCTCGGCGTATTAGATGGTGAATGGAACGAAAACGTTCTTAAATATACTGGTGATATAGCAGACGCTCTTATTATCCACCATTACCCTCAGCATTTTGGCCAGGAAAATGATTTTGCCTTGCTTGCTTCTCCGCAAATTTTGGAAGGTATTTACGATCGTGTTCGAAAAACCATCAAAAATCATCCCGAAGTCAAGAAAAATCCCAAAAAAGATTTGGAAATTTGGCTAACCGAATGGAATTCCGTGGACTTTAACCCTGGCCCACAATCCATATCTTTAGTTAATGCCTTGTTTGTTGCTGATTACCTTGGTATGCTTGCAAAAGTCGGGGCAACCAGTGCTCAATACTGGGATATTCACAACGAAGTTACTCCAGAAGGCGGTGACTATGGCTATCTCTCTCGTTCCTATGACAATCAGATTGGCGGCAATAAACCACGTCCTTCTTACTTTGGTTTTCAAATGGCCTCCGATGGCATTCGCGGAAAATTGGTTGAATCCAAGAGTGGAAACGATAACTTAAGTACTTACCTTTCGCAAAACGGCAAAAAGAAAACCTTACTTGTTATAAACAAGAGTCCCTTCACGGCTTTCAAGAGTACCTTGAAAATACCAGGCTTTACAGGCAAAGCAAAGATTGAAGTTCTTGCAACGCCAAAAGACCAAAATGCTGCAAAGGTCATTAAAATTGACCCACCCAAAGCCAGCAACCAAGATATAAAGGATGGTACCGTAATGACATTTCCCGTGCATTCAATAACATTGATTACAATAGAATAAAGCGAGGAGGTGGAAAATGGAAACAAAAAATTTTAGTCTTAGCATAGGAGAACAAACCATGAATAGAATCAAGTCTATTTCAGCATTTCACGTCCTATTAACCCTGTTAATCGGGGTTATTGGGATACAGGTATTCACTTCTTGCTCATCGGAAGGAGGTGGCGTTGTTGAAACGCCAAGCTCAAATTCAGTGGGTGACGGAAGCTCAAGCTCAGCGGACGATGGCAATAGTTCAGGCTCAGTAAACGAGCTAGCCCGCTGTTTAGAAGCAGCTGATAGCCCCGTAGCTTGTTATGGAAAGCTTTGGGCATCTGGAAACAAATTAGTAGGTTCCAAAACGGAAGACCGTCCTGTGATACTGCGCGGAGTGAGCCTTGGCTGGAGCAATACGGGTTGGCAAACAGCCAGATTCTTCAATGAAGAAACTGTTAATGCAATGGTTGACCACTGGAAAGCTGAAATCATTCGAGTGTCTGTAGGACATGGGCTTCAAGGGAGCAGCGAGTATTCTGGTAGTTACCTAGCAGATAAAAATGGAAACATGAACCGTGCAAGAACTGCGATTGATGCAGCCATTAGCAAAGATGCTTATGTGGTAATTGATTGGCACTCTTATAATGCGCACTTGGATGTAGAGAGTTCTATAGAATTCTTTGGAGAAATGGCCAGAGACTACGGAGATTATGACAATGTAATATTTGAAATTTACAATGAACCCGTTTGTTCGGATGGCGCAGCCAGTTGTCAAGCTGGCGGCAGAACAACATGGGCAGAAATCAAGGTTTACGCAGACCAGGTTATTCCAGTGATACGTGAGCATTCTCAAAATCTTATTCTGGTAGGCACCCCTAGCTGGAGCCAAAATGTGAATGCGCCATTGGCAGACCCAATTGCAGATGATAACATTGCTTATGTGCTTCATTTTTATGCGCAAACTCATAATTTAAATTCTTTTCGCACTAGAATAGACCAGGTTCTTAATGCAAATTATCCGGTATTCGTGTCTGAATATGGCACTACTGATGCTGGTGGCGGACAACCGCCTAATAATTTCAATTCACATAATGAATCAAACTCTAATGCCTGGCATGCTTACATGGATGAGAAAATGATTTCATCCGTAGCCTGGAACGTGAATGATAAGGCAGAAGGTTCGGCTTTTTTCGGATTTAACCCACGAATCGCTTTCGATATGGAAAGCTGGACAGATGAAACCAAGATGTCTGTTTCCGGTCGATATATTTTCCGTAAGCTCAGAGCTTATGCCGAGTCCGCTGGTTGGAGAGGAGGTGAGAGATGAAAAAAATAGCCCTTTTGCTAGTTCTATGTGCGTTTTGCGCATATTCCGCAGTTAATTACCCCTATCCGCAAGAAACAAATTACGGCAACGGCTCAATTAACGTTACAAGCCCTAATGCTTCTTCAAATTTGAAAAGCAAATTTCAAGGCTTTCTCTCAGGATTTTACGAGGAAGGCACTTGCAGTCGCACTGGGGCTTGTGCTCGCATAAAATTTGACACTCCAACACAAACTGTTTCTGAGGGCATTGCTTATGGCATGCTTATGACGGTTTATTTTAGCGATAACGCTACTAGTTATCAAAGCCATTTTGACAAGTTATGGGCATATTACCAAAACTGGCTAAACGGAAATGGATTGATGCACTGGCAGATTAATGGCTTTAGCGATGTTGCTCAGTCAAATGCCGCTTCCGATGCAGAATTTGACGCTGCTCTTGCTCTTGTGATGGCTCATTATCAGTTTGGAAGCACCTCAACAAAAAATTACCTTGATACAGCCAAAGCTTTGATTGCAAAAATCAGGCAATATGAAATTGATCCAAGTAACTTGCACAGACCAGGAGATTCTTGGAACAGCGAAAGAAATCCAAGCTACGTTAGCCCTGCCGCCTTTGAAATTTTCAAAGAAGTAGAATCTAATCAGGCAGCAAAGTGGCAGTCTGTTATTGATGCAAACTACACTTTGCTTGCAAGGAATCAGCATTCAACTACCGGTTTATTCTCTGACTGGTGCAACGATAATGGCGTTCGCACTCGCCAGGAATACGAATACGATGCTGCCCGCACTCCTTGGCGCCTTGCTTGGGCTTATAACTGGTATGGTCACTCGGAAGCAAAAACTTTGCTCACAAATCTTTATACAAGGTTTTTAAATGGCAAAAGCGCAAACAATATAGGAGGCCCTATAAACTATTCAAGCGGTTCTATGGGCAATCACAGAAACTCAACATTTTTAGGACCTTTCACAAATGCGCTTTCTTATAGCTCCGAACATCAAACAACAATGAATAGTTATTGGGCTAAATTGATTGGTCATTCCAATGAATCTTATTATAATCATGCTTTGCAGGTTTTAACAGGGCTTTTGGTGAGCGGCAACATGCCCAACTTAAAAGCTTTGGCTTCTGGCAACAATGACAACACCCCAATCCTTCTGCCGCAAATTGCAACCAGCAACCACGTTGCACAAACCAAAAACGGCATAAGCCTGTCCGCAACAACAGATGCAACCATTGCCGTTTACAATTTAAATGGCACGCTTGTCAGTAAGCAGAATTACGCCAGCGGAGTTTACAAAGTATCGTTTGGGCATTTGCCAAAAGGCATGTATATTGTCAGAGTATCATTTGGATCCAATGTGGAGGTTTTACATGTCCCGATTAAATAAAATTTTCGTTATTCTGGCTGTATTGGCTGTAAGCGCGAGTGCTCAGCAAAGCGGCTGGTTGTCCCGTTATTGGGATGGGTGTAAGCCGAGTTGTTCTTGGTCGGATAAACAACAACATCATGGAGGTGCTGTAGCCAAGGAATGTCGAAATAACAATATGCGGTTCAATCCTACCAGTGACGCTAACAGCAGCAGTTGCGATGGTGGCACATCCTACACTTGCTGGGATATGGCGCCATGGGCGGCCAGCGCAACTTTAAGTTATGGTTTCGTGGCATC